>NZ_JBEZJP010000300.1:0-10246 GCF_040653175.1 Actinomadura sp. NPDC048032 | reverse complement strand
GAAGATGCTCACGCAGACGCTCCGCTCCCTTGAGCGAGACGGACTCGTGGCGCGCAGCGTGACCCCGTCCGTGCCCGTCCAGGTCGAGTACACCCCTGGCTCGGACCCGCCACCGACTTCTGCTGGCGCTACCTGGAGGCCCCCGGCGCCGAACCCGGCGCCTACGACGTCCTCGCCGTCCTGACCTTCCTCGACCACGTCCCCGACCGCGACCGCGCCGAGACCGCCTTCACCCGCGTCCGCGACCTCCTCGCCGCCCACGCCGCCAGCGACCACCAGGGACCGCTCGACTTCGCCCCCGCCCCCGGCGGGTACGGGCACCGGCTCTTCGCCGCCGACGACATCGACGCCGCCCTCGACGCCCTCATCGACGAGCAGGGCGACGACGGCGGCTGGGACGTCGCCTTCCCCATCTGGACCCCCGTCACCCGCCCCGAATGGCGCGGCCACGTCACCGTCGAACACCTCAAGACCCTCCGCGCCTACGGGCGACTCAAACCCTGACCGGGGGTCACAGCAGAGCCCGGACGGGCGCGCCCGCCAGGGCCCTCACCTCGTGCGCGAGATGGGCCTGGTCGGCGTAGCCCGCCGCGAACGCGACCTCCGCCAGCGGCCGGCCCGCCCGCGCCAGCCCCAGCGCCCGCTGGAACCGCAGCACCCGCTGCAGCGTCTTCGGCCCGTACCCGAACGCCGCCAGCGACCGGCGCCGCAACTGCCGCTCACCCAACCCGAGCTCGTCCGCCGCCTCCCGGACCGAGCCCTCCGCCAGGCGCCCCGCCATCGCCGCGACGAGCGGATCCGCAGGCCCCATCCGCGCCCGCAACGCCTCCACCAGCGCCGCGCGGCGGTCGCCCGCGGCCGCCACCGCCTCCGCCAGCCGGTCGGCCTCCCCGCCCCACAGCTCACGCAACGGCACCCGCGCGTCGCGCAGCGCGTCCGCCGGGACGCCCAGCACCGGCGGCGCCGCCCCCGGCGCGAACCGCACCGCCGCGATCTCCTCGCCCGGCCGCATGACCGCCGGCATCGGGCCCGTGTCCGGCCCCGCCACCAGGATCCCGCCGCCCGCCCAGATGAGGTCCACGCAGCCGTCCGGGAGCACGCGCTGGACGAACGGCTCGGCGTCCGGCGGCAGCTCCGCCGTCCACGAGCACGCCAGCCCCGGCGTCCGGTACTCGCGGTAGCGCGTGGGATTCATCCTTCCTGCATACCACCCGCGTTCACGGGCAGGGGCTCCAGGACACCGACCAACGGAGGAGACCCGATGCCGAACAACGATCTTCAGGGCACGACCATCGCCTTCCTGTGCGCCCCCGAGGGCACCGAGCAGGTCGAGCTGACCGAGCCGTGGAAGGCCGTGGAGCAGGCCGGAGCCACCCCGCGCCTGGTCTCCACGCAGTCCGGCCGCCTCCAGGCCTTCAACCACCTGGACAAGGGCGACACCTTCCCCGTCGACACCACCGTCGACGCCTCCGACCCCGCCGAGTTCGACGGCCTCGTGCTGCCCGGCGGCGTCGCCAACCCCGACTTCCTGCGCACCGACCCCGGCGCGGTCGCGTTCGTCCGCGCGTTCTTCGACGCGGGCAAGCCCGTCGCCGTCATCTGCCACGGGCCGTGGACCCTCATCGAGGCCGACGTCGTCCGGGGGCGGACCATGACGTCCTGGCCGAGCCTGCGGACCGACCTGCGCAACGCGGGGGCCACCTGGGTGGACGAGGAGGTCCAGGTCTGCGAGGACGGCCCCAACACCCTGGTCAGCAGCCGCAAGCCCGACGACCTCAAGGCCTTCTGCCAGGCCGCCGTGGAGGCGTTCAAACGGTGACGCGGCCACATGTGGTCTAGACCTCTGACCTAGACCACTGGGTGAACCCCGGGGGACCATATCCTGCACGAATATCCGTACCGACAAGTAACTAAGTACGGTTGTTGACGTGACCCGTCGAGCGAAGATCGTCAGCACCATCGGTCCGGCCTGCTCCAGCAGCGAGCAGATCAACGCCCTCGTCGAAGCCGGCATCGACGTCGCCCGCCTCAACATGAGCCATGGCGACTACGCCGTCCACGAAGAGGTCTACCACCGGCTCCGCGCCGCCGCCGACGCCACCGGCCGCGGCGTCGGCATCCTCGCGGACCTGCAGGGCCCCAAGATCCGCATCGGGCGCTTCCCCGACGGCCCCGTGCGGCTCACCCTCGGCGACGAGTTCACCATCACCACCGACGACGTGCCCGGCACCCGCCGCGAGGTGTCCACCACCTACCAGGGGCTGCCGGGCGACGTCAGTCCCGGCGACACCGTCCTCATCGACGACGGCCGCGTCGCTCTCAAGGTCACCTCCGTCGACGGCACCCGCGTCCACACCACGGTCACCGTCGGCGGCATGGTGTCCGACAACAAGGGCCTCAACCTCCCCGGCGTCCCGGTCAGCGTCCCCGCCCTCACCGAGAAGGACGAGCGCGACCTGCGCTGGGCCCTGCGCCTCGGCGTCGACCTCGTCGCCCTGTCCTTCGTCCGCACCCCCGCCGACGCCGACATCTGCTACCAGATCATGGAAGAGGAGGGCATCCGCGTCCCCCTCATCGGCAAGATCGAGAAGCCGCAGGCCGTCGAGCGGCTCCCCGAGATCGTCGCCGCCTTCGACGGCATCATGGTGGCCCGCGGCGACCTCGGCGTCGAACTGCCCCTCGAACAGGTGCCGATCGTCCAGAAGCGCGCCATCGAGCTATGCCGCGAGAAGGCCCGCCCGGTCATCGTCGCCACCCAGATGCTCGAATCCATGATCTCCGCGCCGCGCCCCACCCGCGCCGAGACCTCCGACGTCGCCAACGCCGTCTTCGAGGGCGCCGACGCCGTCATGCTCTCCGGCGAGACCAGCGTCGGCCAGTACCCCATCGAGTCCGTCCTCACGATGAGCCGCATCGTGGAGACCGCCGAGCAGGCCTCCCTCCAGGCCACCCACACCCTGGAGCGCATGCCCGAGACCGTCGGCGGCGCCATCGCCCGCGCCGCCGCCGAGGTCGGCGCGATCGTCGGAGCCGAGGCCCTCGCCGCCTTCACCATGTCCGGCGAGACCGCCCGGCGCCTGTCCCGCTACCGCTCGCCGATCCCCCTGCTCGCCTTCACCTCCGTGCCCGCCGTCCGCGGCCGGCTCGCCCACGTCTGGGGCGTCGAGACCTTCATCGTCCCGCAGGTCGACCACACCGACACCATGGTCCGCCAGGTCGAGCAGGCCCTCCTCGAACTCGGCCGGTTCCAGAAGGGCGACAAGATCGTCGTCGTCGCCGGCTCGCCCCCCGGCACCGCCGGCTCGACGAACGCCCTGCGCGTGCACAGCCTCGGCGACGCCATCGCCATCCCCCACTGACCACCACCCTGCCGGGCACCGCGCGACCCGCACCCCGCGCGGTGCCCGGCTCCTTTTTCCCCAATTCACACCCGGCCCGGCGGACCTCGCGCGGCGCGCACCAATCACCGCCCGGTCTCAATTCCGCGACGCTCCGGAAACCCGCCGCGCTCTCAGTGCTTCGGCCCGACGAACTCGTCCAGCCGCGCCACCGCCTCCCGTCGCGCGACCGAGATGTTCTTCGCGTTCATCTGCGTCCACGCGATCCCGAGCCGATCCAGCGCCCCGGTGAACAACCCCTGGATGTCCAGCGACACGTTCGCGAAGTTGTAGCGCGGATACTCGTACCAGCGGTCCCCGTCCCGGAGGCGCTTGCGCACGCGGTTGGTGACCCGGCACCCGTCCGAGTGGATCAGTCCGCGGACGAACTCCTCCGTGCGCTCGTCGACGATCTCCCGCTGCCACCCCGCCAACTCGATCTTTCGTGTGTGCTTCATTCCCGGCCCGTGCTGGGGGAGCAGGCAGGGCCAGTGGTTGGAGTACGACCCCACCATCGTGCAGCCGGGCTTCTGGCGGCGTCCGACACGGGACGGCAGGACGGCGCCCACCACGGCGCCGGCGGCGTCGATCAGGCCCGGCCACACGTCGGAACAGGCGATTTCCAGGCGATGGACGCCGTTCGGTTGCCGGGCGAGATGCCCGTCGCCGAGGTAGAGACCGAGAAGGTAGGAGTAAGCGGCGCGATCGAGCGCCCGATCATGGCAACGCGGACATAACGGAGGAGTATGGCTCGCGGCTTTTTCGGGGTGCTTCTTCCAATTGCCCAGTGTGGACGTCGGGATGCCGGTCTGGCGGTGCACTTCAGCGATCGTGAACCCAGCCGCCAACAGTCGTAACGCCAGTGGGCGCTCTCGCGGATCGTACATGCCCGCAGTCTCCCGACCGCCACTGACAGTTCACGCATGATCGCTCTATGTGAAGCGTCGCGCCAGGCGTTGCTGACCTTGAGGCCATGCTGAAAAGAGGATCAGCGATTTCTCTGGCGTGCGGTGCTGTATTCACCAGCACAGCGCCTCACTGACGAATGTGGAGGCATTGCCGGTTTCGGGGCGAGCTCTCAGACGCAATGCGCGACGCGCGACGCTTAATGGAGGAGGGATCTCTAGAAGTGCCGGGAGCGGGACTCGAACCCGCACGCCCTTTCGGACAAATCCTTTTGAGGGATTCGCGTCTGCCTATTTCGCCATCCCGGCATATTTATCCGGACATGTCCCTTGGTGTCCGTATCGCCCTGCATGAGGCGGGGCGACGGGGACCAGGGTAGCGGGTTTCGGTAGGCTCGTGGGCGTGGAGAGCGCTCGGCGGGTTGTGATCGCGGAAGACGAGGCCCTGATCAGGCTGGACCTGAAGGAGATGCTTCAGGAGGACGGCTACGAGGTGGTCGGGGAGGCCGGGGACGGTGAGACGGCCGTCCGCCTCGCCGGGGAGCTGAAGCCCGACCTCGTGATCCTCGACGTGAAGATGCCGGTGCTGGACGGCATCTCGGCGGCCGAGCGGATCTCCGCGGAGCGGATCGCGCCGGTGGTGATCCTGACCGCGTTCTCCCAGCGGGAGCTCGTCCAGCGGGCGACCGACGCGGGCGCGATGGCCTATCTCGTCAAGCCGTTCTCCAAGACCGACCTCACACCGGCGATCGAGATGGCGGTCAGCCGGTACACCGAGCTGCGCGCGCTGGAGGCCGAAGTCGCGGGGCTGCAGGAGCGGCTGGACACGCGCAAGGTGGTCGACCGGGCCAAGGGGCTGCTGCAGCAGGCGCACGGGTGGTCCGAGCCCGAGGCGTTCCGTTGGATCCAGAAGACCTCGATGGACCGGCGGCTCACGATGCGGGCCGTCGCCGAGGCCGTCGTGGCGGGCGCCTCCGGGGGCCGGGACGAGCCCGCCGCGGGCTGACTCCTCAGCGCGGTCGAACGCCCGGTTGTCAAGGTCCAAAGCGCAGGTACCGGACCGGGCCGTTGACGTCACGTTTCGTAATCGTCCCAGGCAACGCCCGGTATCGGATGGGCACAGGGGAGTAACGAACGAGTAACCCTTCGATCCGGGGGTCCTGTTCTGGGGTGGGTCGACGGTGTACGACATACCTGGTCCCCGAGTGACCGGTTTCCTCCTTCGAGGGGGTCGGCGTCGGGGCTTCACTCGTACCCGATCCACCCGGATCCGGATGGAAAGGTTGGGCACCTTGCGGCGCAACATGATGAGGATCACCGGCGCGGTTGCGGTGAGCGCGGCGCTCGCGCTCAGCGCCGTGGCGTGCGGTGACGGCGATAGCGACTCCGGCAACGGCAACGAGATCACGCTCGGGTTCATGGGTGACCTGACCGGTGAGAACTCGGGCCTGGTGATCCCGCCCAAGCAGGGCGCGCAACTGGCCATCGAGCAGTACAACGCCACGAACCCGAAGGTCAAGATCAAGTTCAAGACCTATGACAGCCAGGGCAAGCCGGAGCAGGCGACGACGCTGGCGCAGGGCGCCATCAAGAACGACAAGATCGTCGGTCTGATCGGCCCCGCGTTCTCCGGTGAGTCGCAGAGCGTCGCCCCGATCCTCGAAGAGGCCAAGGTCCCGAGCGTGTCGCCGTCCGCGACCAACATCACGCTCGGCGAGAAGAGCTGGAAGTACTGGCACCGGGTGGTGGCCGACGACGCCGTGCAGAGCGACGGCGCCGCGAACTTCCTGGTGAACTCGGTGAAGGCGAAGAAGATCTTCACGGTGTCGGACAACCAGGACTACGGCAAGGGCCTCGCCGACGCCATCGGCAAGGCCGCCGGCGCCAAGGGCGTGCAGACCCAGACCGACGCGGTCGACGACAAGGCGACGGACTACTCCTCGACCGTCAACAAGATCAACCAGTTCAAGCCGGACGCGGTCTACTTCGGCGGCTACTACGCGGTGGCGGGCCGGCTGTTCAAGCAGCTCCGCGAGGCCGGCTACAAGGGCAAGATGATGTCCGGCGACGGCTCGCTGGCGACCGGTCTGATCGAGGGCGCCGGCCAGGCCAACGCGCAGGGCGCGCTGCTGAGCTGCGGCTGCCTGATCGACGCCGAGGGCAAGACGAACCCGAAGGCCAAGAAGTTCGCCGACGACTACAAGGCGAAGTTCAACTCCGAGGTCGCGATCTACTCGACCGAGGGCTTCGACGCCGCGACGGCGTTCATCGAGGCGATCAAGGCCGGCAAGACCTCGCCGGAGGACATCAACAGCTTCCTGAAGACCGAGGACTTCCAGGGCGTCGGCAAGCAGATCAAGTTCGCCGAGAACGGCGAGCTGGCGGCCAAGGACATCTTCATCTACGAGGTGAAGGACAACAAGCTGCCGCTGCTCGGCAACAGCAACGAAGCGAAGGTCTCGTAGGCGTCACCACGCCCCGGACCGACCGCCCCCGTCCCGGGGGCCCCTGATGGCGCGGGAGCGGGAGCGCTACAGCGCTCCCGCTCCTTTTGACGAAGGCGACCGAAGGTGCTCGACGACTTCATCAATCAATTCTGGCCGTCGACCGTCGACGGCCTGGCGCTGGGCGCGATCTACGCGCTGCTGGCGCTGGGCTACACGATGGTCTACGGCGTGCTCCGGCTGATCAACTTCGCGCACGCCGACATCTTCATGGTCGGCACGTTCGCGGCGCTGTGGACGGTGCGGACCCTGGACGTGTCCGCGGTGGGCGGCGTCGCGCTGATCGGCGTGGTGGCGCTCATGGCGGTGGTCGGCGGCGCGGTCGCGGGCGGCGGCGCGATGCTGCTGGAGGTGGCGGCCTACCGGCCGCTGCGCAAACGGGGGGCGTCGAGACTCGCGGCGCTGATCTCGGCGATCGGCGCGTCGATCTTCATTCAGCAGCTGATGGGCACGGTGCTCATCCACCGGGTGTTCGGGACGTCGAAGGAGGGCGGCAAGCTCGACGTCAACGAGCACTTCAAGAAGCTGTCGGACGTCGTGGACGTCGGGCCGATCCTGATCCGCAACGACCAGTTGATCGTCTTCGTGGGCGCGGTGCTCATGATGATCGCGCTGGACCAGTTCGTGAACCGCACGAAGCTCGGCCGGGGCATCCGCTCGACGGCGCAGGACCCGGAGACGGCCGTGCTGATGGGCGTGAACATCGACCGGGTCGTGCAGGTGACGTTCCTGGTCGGCGGGGTGATGGCCGGTGTGGCGGCGGCGCTGTACTTCCTGCGCTTCGAGAGCACGAACTACTTCGTCGGCTTCCTGCTCGGCATCAAGGCGTTCACGGCGGCGGTGCTCGGCGGCATCGGCAACATCCGGGGCGCCCTGGTCGGCGGCTTCACGCTCGGGCTGCTGGAGATGTACGGTTCGAGCTTCTTCGGATCCCAGTGGCGCGACGTGGTCGCGTTCTCCGTGCTGATCTTGGTCCTGATGTTCCGTCCCACCGGCATTCTCGGTGAGTCCCTCCAGCAGGCGCGCGCATGAACCTCACGAAGAACGGAAACGGCGACGGCGGCGCGGGCGGTCTCCGCTCGGCGCGCGACATGTTCTCTCTCGACCCGCTGCGCGACTGGTGGGCGTCGGCTCCCGGCGCGGTGCGGTGGGCCGTCTACCTGCTGCTGATCGTCGGCGCGCTGCTGCTGCCGAGCGAGGCGATCGGCTCGTTCATGGCGCCGAGCGGCAGCGACTGGCCGTCGATGCTGAGCAGCCAGATCGCGATCTACGTGCTGCTGGCGATCGGGCTGAACGTGGTGGTCGGCATGGCCGGTCTCCTCGACCTCGGGTACGTGGCGTTCTACGCGGTCGGCGGCTACACGATGGCCATCTTCGCGACGCGCTACGAGTGGAACTTCTGGGAGTCGCTGGGGCTGGCGATCGGGTTCTCGGCGCTGGCGGGGGTCATCCTCGGCGCGCCGACGCTTCGGCTGCGCGGCGACTACCTGGCGATCGTGACGCTCGGCTTCGGTGAGATCGTCAAGCGGACGGCGAACAACAGCTCGTACGTGAACGGCCCGCGCGGCGTGCAGGGGATCCCGCACCCGCCGTCGCTGTCGGAGTTCGAGATCCTGGGCGTCCAGCCGCTGAAGTACGGGCTGCTGGACGCGCGGCCGTACTACTACCTGCTGGTGCTGTTCATCATCATCGCGATCGTCTTCGTGAAGCGGCTGGAGCGGTCGCGGGTGGGCCGCGCGTGGGCGTCGATCCGGGAGGACGAGGACGCGGCGGAGCTGATGGGCGTGCCGACGTTCAAGTTCAAGCTGGCGGCGTTCGCGATCGGCGCGGCGATCGGCGGCAGCGGCGGCGTGGTGTTCGCCGGGCAGATCACCTCGATCAACCCGCAGAACTTCGAGTTCCTCGTCTCGGCGCTGATCCTGGCCGGCGTGGTGCTGGGCGGCTCGGGCAACCTTCCGGGCGTGATGCTGGGCGCCGCGGTGCTGGCGTGGCTGCCGGAGCGGTTCCGGTTCCTGCACGACTACCGGATGCTGATCTTCGGTGCCGCGCTCGTGGTGATGATGATCTTCCGTCCGGAGGGCCTGTGGCCGTCGCGGCAGCGGAAGGCGGAGCTGGCCGAGGGCACCGGCGGCATGGGCAGCATGGGCGCCGAGGTGGCCGGTCCGGGCCAGTCGGACGCGGCCGCCGTGGAGGAGGGCAAGTGAGCGAGGCGAAGGGCGCGTCGCCCGTCCTGGAGCTGCGGGACGTCGTCATGCGGTTCGGCGGCGTGGTCGCGCTCAACAAGGTGGACATCACGATCCGCGAGGGCGAGATCTTCGCGCTGATCGGCCCGAACGGGGCGGGGAAGACGACGGTGTTCAACGTGACCACCGGCGTCTACCGGCCGACCGAGGGGCAGGTGGTGTTCCGCGGGAAGCGCATCGACGGCAAGAAGCGCTACGTCGTGACGAAGCTGGGTGTGGCGCGCACGTTCCAGAACGTGCGGCTGTTCCACAACATGACGGCGCTGGAGAACGTCATGGTGGGCGCGGACGCGCACCACCGGACGGGGTTCGTCGGGGCGGCGCTCGGGCTTCCGTGGCACCGACGCGAGGAGCGCCGCGGCCGCGAGCGGGCGCGGGAGCTGCTGGAGCTGGTGGGGATCCCGCACCGCGGCGAGGAGGCGGCGAAGAACCTGCCGTACGGCGACCAGCGGCGGCTGGAGATCGCCCGGGCGCTGGCCACCGAGCCGAAGCTGCTGCTGCTGGACGAGCCCGCGGCGGGCATGAACCCGGCGGAGAAGGTGGCGCTGCAGCAGCTGATCCGCGACATCCGGGACACCGGCGTGACGGTGCTGTTGATCGAGCACGACATGAGCCTGGTCATGGGCATCAGCGACCGGGTCGCGGTGCTGGACTTCGGCCAGAAGATCGCGGACGGCCTGCCGGCCGAGGTGCAGAACGACCCGCGGGTCATCGAGGCGTATCTGGGGGCTCCGGCCGATGCTTCTTGAGATCAGTGACATCCACGTCCACTACGGGAAGATCGCCGCGCTGAAGGGCATCACCGCGGAGGTCGGCCAGGGGGAGATCGTCACGCTGATCGGCGCGAACGGCGCCGGGAAGACGACGACCCTGAAGACCATCTCGGGGCTGCGCGGGCTGTCGTCGGGCGCGATCCGGTTCGACGGCGAGGACATCAGCAGGATGCCCGGGCACAAGCGGGTGCTGGTCGGCATCGGGCAGGCGCCGGAGGGCCGGGGGATCTTCCCCGGCATGACGGTGGAGGAGAACCTGCTGATGGGCGCCTACGCCCGCAAGGACGACCCCGCCAAGGAGCTGGCGGAGGCGTTCGAGCTGTTCCCGCGGCTGGCCGAGCGCCGCAAGCAGCTGGGCGGCACGATGTCGGGCGGCGAGCAGCAGATGCTCGCGATCGGGCGGGCGCTGATGGCCAAGCCGAAGGTGCTGCTGCTGGACGAGCC
>NZ_JBEZJP010000299.1:0-10252 GCF_040653175.1 Actinomadura sp. NPDC048032 | reverse complement strand
GGCGCGCAGGTCGCCGCCCGCGGTGATGGCGTGCGCCGTGGCGGCCATCCGGTCCAGCGGCAGCAGGCCGCGCCGGATGAGCCGCCGGCCGAGCACGAGCAGGACGGCGAGCAGCAGGGCGGCCGTCGCGACCTCGGACAGCACGAGGTTGCGGACGGCCGCGTGGATCTCGGTGAGGGGGGCCGCCACGACGACGACGCCTTTCCCCCAGGGGCGCGCCACCGCGCGCAGCCCGGGAAGGGAGAACGGTTCCATTCCGCGCGCGCGGGCGGCGAGCTCGTCCCGTCCCAGCCGCTGCACCTCGCGGACGGCCTGCTCCGGCGCGGGGGCGTCGCCGCTCAGGACGCGGACCCGCCCCGCCGGGCCGACGGCCAGCACCACGAACTGCGCGGGAGCGACGCCCTGCTCGGGCAGGCCGGGGCGCAGGAGCCGGGTCACGGCGCGGTCGCGGGTGGCCTGGAGCTGGCCGTCCACGCGGTGCATCAGGTACCCGTTCAGGACGAGCGCGCTGACCAGGCCCATGATCGCCAGCCCGGCGGAGGTGACCGCGAGCAGGCCGGTGAGGAGCCGGGCGTTGAGCGTCATGGCCGCAGCGCGTAACCCACCCCGCGCTGGGTGTGGATGAGCGGGGTGCCGAGCGGGTCCAGCTTGCGGCGCAGGTAGCTGATGTAGGTCTCGACGACCTGCGGGTTGCCGTGGTCCCAGCCCCACACGCCGTCGAGGAGCTGGGCGCGCGACAGCACCATGCCCGCGTTGCGCATCAGGTAGGCGAGCAGCCGGAACTCGGTCGGGGACAGCTCGACGGGCACGCCGCCGCGCCGCACCGTCCAGTGCGCCTCGTCGAGTTCGAGGTCGGCGACGCGCAGCACGGGCCCGGCGGACGGCTCCGGTGGGGCCGCCCGGCGCAGGACGGCCCGCACCCGGGCGATCAGCGCATCGATCGAGAAGGGCTTGGTGACGTAGTCGTCACCGCCGAGCGTGAGGCCGGTGACGGTGTCGGACGGCGTGTCCCGCGCGGTCAGGAAGATCACCGGGACCTGGTCGCCGTCCGCGCGCAGCCGCCGGCACACCTCGAAACCGTCCAGGTCGGGCAGCATGACGTCCAGCAGGACGAGGTCGGGCCGCGCCTCGCGGACGGCCCCGAGCGCCTCCTCGCCCGTGCCGGCGGTGGCGGTCGCGAAACCGTGAAAGCGCAGCGCGACCTCGACGAGGTCACGGATGTTGGCCTCGTCGTCCACGACGAGGACCCGCCGGGTCTCGCTCATCGGCTCCCGCTGCTCGCTCCCGCGCCGGCCTCGCGCCCGCACATCGGACTCACCCGCCCGAAACTACCCGCGCCGGTGGACTAGCGGTGCTGGGGGACGCGGACCAGGCGCGCCGTCCGGGTGCCGCCGGAGCGCTCTCCCGCGACGAGCACCTGGTCGCCGCCGGTCAGGCCCTGGAGGGACGCCTTCGCGCCGTTCTTGCGCACGTGGGTCTTGCCGTCGGCCGTCCACGTCCAGGAGACGCCGTCCTCACTGCGGACGGTCACTCCCGTCGCCGAGACGGCCGTGATCTTGCCGCGCTGCCAGGTGGCGAGGTGGAACCCGTCCTTGCCCTTGACAGTGGCCTCACCGTGGACTCCGCGCAGCGCACGCGCCCGGCGCAGCGGATGCCCCTTCCCGGGGTGGCCCTGGCCCGCGTGGGCCGTGGGCGAGGGCGCGGGGTCGTCGGCGAAGGCCGGGACGGAGAAGTAGAGCCCGAGCCCGAGGAGCCCCGCGGCCCCGGCCCCGGCCGCGATCGTCTTCCGGTTGATTCCCATGCCGGACATGGAAGCGGACGCGTCTGGCAGAAGCCCACGCGGAATCCTGGGAGAACCCTGAGAGTTCCCCGAACCCCGCCCAGCAAGACCGACCCAGCCAAGAACCGGAAGCCCGCTCCGAACCTTCACCCGGACGAACCGGCCCGTCCACCCCAGAGCCGCCTTAGCTCACCACTACGAGCCCCACCACCGAGGACACGCCCCGAGGGCCGCGCCACCAGGGCCAAGACGGGCCAACCGATGCCGCCCCGTGTCCAGTAGGTGTCGGCTCAGGAAGAGCTGATGCCGAGACAAGTCCAACTGGTACCGGGACCGCTCCAGCGGGTGCCGATACAAGTCCAGCTGGTGCCAAGGCGGGCCCGACTCGTGCCGAGACAGCTCCATCTGGCGGGGGGACGAGTTCCGCTGGTGGTGAGCCGGGTCCAGGTTGTGCTGGGGGCGTTGCGTCTGGGGGCAGCGCAGGTCCAGCTGGTGCCGGCTCGGGCTCGGGTGGTGGTGGGGGAGGGGGACGTGGTGCGGGGGGTGGGGTCTTGTGTGCTTTGGCGGACGCCCTTGGGGCACCTTCGGGGGTGAAGGTGCCGCGTGGGCGGGTCAGCGGGAGGCACGGGCTTGGACCGTGGTGGTGTGTGCGGGGCGTCCGGCTTCGAGGCGGAAGCGGACGATGCCGGCGCGCTGGAATCTGAGGGAGGCCGTGGAATGCCAGTGCCAGTCGCAGGGCCGGACGCCGGTGTCGCGGAGGATCTGCCCGTTCTCCCTGATGATCTGCAGCCGCATCGTTCCGCCGTCCCTGTTGTTCCAGCAGATGAACCGGCCCTGGAGCCGTCCCCTGGCGATGAAGGGCTGGGACACCCATCGGTGGGCGTGGGCGTTGAAGTAGCTCGCGGAGATCTTGGCTCGCCACTTCACGCTCCACGCGGCGGGCGCGGCCTGTTCGGTGGAGGCGGGCCTGGCGGAGGACGTCGCCGGAGCGGCGGCGTGCGCCGTGGTGGAGAGGCCGGGGAAGAGCGACGCGGCGGTGAGCGCACCGCCTAAGGCGATCTTGTTCATGCGTGTCATGTGCATATGGTAATCAACTGATAACACAGAGTAAAGGCAAGTCGATTGCCTCGGCGGCGACACAGCAGTGTGGCCGCCGTGTCGCCTGGTGCCCTCCGGGGTCTACTCGGCGGCCAGGGTTTCGAGGACCTGGTCGCCGTACTTGGCGAGTTTGTTCTCGCCCACGCCGTTGACGCGGCCCAGTTCGGCCAGGGAGGTGGGGAGGGCGGTGGCGATCTCGCGCAGGGTCGCGTCGTGGAAGATGACGTAGGCGGGGACGCCCTGCTCCTTGGCCGTCGCGGCGCGCCAGGCGCGGAGGCGCTCGAAGAGCGGCATCGCCTCGGCGGGGAGCTCGACCTGCGCCTTGGCCGACTTGGCGGTCTTCGCGGCCTTGGCGACGGGGCGTTCGGCCTCGCGGCGCATCATCACCTTGCGCTCGCCGCGCAGCACGCCGGCGCTCTCGTCGGTCAGGACGAGCGTGCCGTGGTTGCTCTCGACCGCGATCAGGCCCTGGGCGAGGAGCTGGCGGACGACGCCGCGCCACTCGGTGTCGCGCAGTTCGGTTCCGATGCCGAAGACCTTCAGCGAGTCGTGGTCGAACTGGATGACCTTCGCGTTCTTCTTGCCGAGGAGGATGTCGACGATGTGGCCGGCGCCGAACTTCTGGCGCCGCTCGCGGTCGAGCCGGACCACGGTCGACAGGACCTTCTGGGCGGGGACGGTCGCGTCCCATGTCTCGGGCGGCGTGAGGCAGGTGTCGCAGTTTCCGCAGGGCTCGCCGGACTGGCCGAAGTAGTTCAGCAGCTGGACGCGGCGGCATTCGACCGTCTCGCAGAGGGCGAGCATGGAGTCGAGGTGCATGGCCTGGCGGCGGCGGTGCGCGGCGTCGCCCTCGCCGCCGTCGATCATCTTGCGGAGGTTGACGACGTCCTGGAGGCCGTAGGCGAGCCAGGCGGTGGACGGGAGGCCGTCGCGTCCGGCGCGGCCCGTCTCCTGGTAGTAGCCCTCGACGGACTTGGGGAGGTCGAGGTGGGCGACGAAGCGGACGTCGGGCTTGTCGATGCCCATGCCGAAGGCGATGGTCGCGACCATGACGAGGCCGTCCTCGCGGAGGAAGCGCGCCTGGTTCGCGGCGCGGATCCCGGCGTCGAGGCCGGCGTGGTAGGGCAGGGCCTCGATGCCGTTCTCGGTCAGGAACGCCGCGTGCTTCTCGACCGAGTTGCGGGACAGGCAGTAGACGATGCCCGCGTCGCCCTGGTGCTCGTTCTGGAGGAGGCGCAGCAGCTGGCGCTTGGCGTCGGTCTTCGGCTCGATCCGGTACTGGATGTTGGGACGGTCGAAGCTCGCCACGAAGTGGCGGGCCTGTTCGAGCCGGAGGCGGGAGGCGATCTCGCCGCGGGTGGCCTCGGTGGCGGTCGCGGTCAGCGCGATGCGGGGGATGTCGGGCCAGCGTTCGTGCAGGCCGGACAGCGTCAGGTAGTCGGGGCGGAAGTCGTGCCCCCACTGCGACACGCAGTGCGCCTCGTCGATGGCGAACAGGGAGACGTCGCCCCGGTCGAGCAGCTCGACGGTCGCGGCGAGCTTCAGCCGCTCGGGCGCCAGGTACAGCAGGTCGAGCTCGCCCGCCGTGAACTGGGCCTCGACCACGCGGCGCTCGTCGAAGTCCTGGGTGGAGTTGAGGAAGCCCGCGCGGACGCCGAGGGCGCGCAGCGCGTCGACCTGGTCCTGCATGAGGGCGATGAGGGGGGAGACGACGACGCCGGTGCCCTTCCGGACGAGCGCCGGGATCTGGTAGCACAGCGATTTGCCGCCGCCCGTCGGCATCAGGACGAGGGCGTCCCCGCCGGCGACCACATGCTCGATGATCTCCCGCTGGCCGTCCCGGAACGCGTCGTAGCCGAACACGCGCCGCAGGGTGTCGAGGGTCTCCGGGGTCTCAGGGGAAGTCACCGGGCCATACTATGAACCGCCGCGGACACCCGTCCCCCGAACCTTCACCTGTGGACGACGGCCTCGGCGAGCTCGGGGGTCAGCTCGTCCAGACCGCCCGCGACGTGCGCGGCCAGGGCGAGCGCGTCGGCCGCCGGCGGGTGCGCCGGACGCGGAACCGCGATCACGGCCATCCCCGCCGCGTGCGCCGACCTCAGCCCGTTGCCGGAGTCCTCGACCGCGACGCAGTTGCGCGCCGCGACCTCCATCCGCGCCGCGACGGTGAGGTAGCCGTCCGGCGCGGGCTTGCCCCTCTCGACCTCCTCGGTCGACACGGTGGCGAGGAACAGGCCGTCCACCCCGAGATGCCCGAGCACGAGGTCGATCAGGGCGCGCGGGGACGAGCTCGCCAGCCCCAGCGGGCGGTATTCCGCCATCCGGCGGACGGCGTCCTCGGCGCCCGGCAGCAGCGGCGGCCCGTCCGCGTACCGCTGCGACATCCGGTCGACCACCTCGTAGGCGACCTCCTCGGCGGTGACGCCGTCGACGAGGTCGGCGGCGATGTAGCCGGCCCACTCCTCGGTGCTCATGCCCATGAGCCGGTCCTGGGTGTCGGGGAGCCACCGCCCGCCGCGCTCGGCGACGTAGCCGCGCCGCACCTCCTCCCACACCGGCTCGGAGTCGATCAGGACGCCGTCGAGGTCGAACACGATGGCCTGCACGGACATGGCCCCTCCACGGATCTCGTCGCGACGTCCCCTCACTACCCGCCGCGATCACGTCGGAACCCGGCGCGATCGGTTCGGACGAAAGCCTCTGACCAGGATTTATCCGGCGAAACCGACATGATCGTCTTCGGGTCTGGCATGGTGGGGGCCCTCCGTTCCCCCTCCGGAGTCATTGCAGAGGAGATCTGCCCATGGTGTTCCTCGGTTTTCTCCTGGTCGCGGCCGCCATCACGGTCGGTGCCGGTGTCGTCATCGACAACACCGGCCCTGCGGACCTCGTCGTCTTCGGCCAGGCCGTCCCGGGTCTGGAGAGCGAATGGCAGGTGTTCCTCTCCGGCGCGGCAGTGGCCCTCGTCTTCCTCAGCGGCATGGCGTTCACCTTCAAGGGCGCCGCCCGCCGCATCCGCACCCGCCGCGACCTGCGCGACCTGCGGGAGGAGCACGAGGAGTCGCTGACCACGCTGGAGATGGAGAAGCGCCGCCTGGAGCGCGAACTGGCCCGCGTGCGGCAGAGGAGCGCGCCCCGCCGGGACGCCGCCCCCCGCGAGCCCGCCGTGCAGGGCGCCCCCGTGACGGGCCGGCGGCCCGACGCCCGCTCCCAGGCCGCCGCCACCTCCCCGTTCTTCGACCGCGCCGAGTAGGACGCCGCCGGACGGGTCATCCGCGGTGATGACGGGAGCGTCCGCCCGGATGGTCTCGCAGTGGGATGACATGGCCGTGTCCCGGCCAGCATGATGCGTGGCGTGCGAATACTTCTCAAGGTCGGCGCCACCGCGGTCGCCCTGTGGGTCGCCACGGTCCTGATCGACGGCATCACGCTCGGCGACCAGACCACCTCCCGGCGGATCCTCACGCTGGTCGCGGTCGCCGTCATCTTCGGGCTGGTCAACGCCGTCCTCAAGCCGCTCATCAAGACCCTCGGCTGCGCCTTCTACGTCGTCACGCTCGGCCTCATCGGGCTCGTCGTGAACGCGCTGCTGCTCTGGCTGACGAGCGAGCTGGCGGAGGGGCTCGACCTGCCGTTCCACGTGACCGGGTTCTGGCCGGCCTTCTGGGGCGCGATCGTCGTCGGCGTCGTCGGCTGGCTGCTCCACCTGTTCCTGCCCGACGACGACGAGGACGACTAGCCCGCCAGGCCGGGCGCGGCCGTCGCGGCGCGCTCGAACGGGCTCAGCTCCAGCCGCCCCGCCGGCGAGCCCGTGTACTCGCGGTAGCCCGGCGGGCGCGTCCCGGCCGCCCCCACGAGGATCCAGCGGCGCGCGCGGACGGCCCCGATGAGGAACTCGCCGTCGGTCACCGTCCCCGCGTCCGCGACGATCAGCGCGTCGAACTCCTCGTCGCGGACGGTCAGCCCGGCGCCCGCCGGCGTCCCGACGACGAGGTCGGCGGTGCGGAGCAGGACCTCGCTCCCCGCCGCCCGGCCGCCCTCCAGGAAGCCGGTGAGCTCCTCGATCCGGGCCATCGCGCGGCGCTGGTGCGCGGGGACCGCCTCCGGGTCGTCGGCGGGGTCGGCGCCGCAGATCTCCAGGACGCTCTCCCGCGACCGCTCCTCGGCCGCCGCCACCGTCTCCAGCTCGGCCTCCCGCGCGGCGGTCTCCGCCGCGGCCTCCTCCGTGCGGCGCGCCAGCTCGGACGCGGTCTCCGCCGCGCGCGCCGTGGCGGCCTCCGCGTCCGACCGGGCCCGCGCCGCCGCCGCCAGCGCCTCCTCGCGGGACGTCCGCGCGGCGTTCGCCCGCTCCTCGATCGCCTGCGCGACCTGGTGCGCCGCGCGCGCCCGCAGGCCCGCCTCGGTGGCCCGCTCGACCGCCTCCGACGCCCGCAGGGCCTGCTCCTGGTGCTCGGCGCCGACCTTCTCCCGCTCCGTCGCGAGCCAGGCCAGCTCGGTCCCGAGCCGCTCCTGGGCCTCCTGCGCGGCCTTCAGCCGCGCCCCGCCCTCGGAGACGAACGACGCCAGCCCGCGCCGCACCCGCTCCGCGTGCTCCGCCGCCTCCTTGGCCTCCCGCGCCCGCGTCGCCGCCTCGTCCGCCTCCCGCGTCCGGGCCTTGACCTCGGCGCGCAGGCCGCGCAGCTCCGACGGCGGCGACGCCACGTGCAGCCGCTGCCCGAGCGTCATCTTGCGGCGCAGCGCCGACAGCGCCGACTCCGCCGACACCAGCCGGTAGTACGCGGCGTGGCCCTCCGCCGCGGCGTCCGCGTCGGCCGCCGCCAGCCGGTGCGCCTCCTCCGCCGCGCCGGGCAGCGCCTCCCGCGCCCGCGCCAGCTCCTCGGTGAGGGACGCCTCCGCCTGCCGCGCCCCCTGCAACTCCGACTGCGCCGTCTTGGCCCGCTCGTCGATCTGGACGCAGCGCGCGTAGGTGGCGTCGGCCGTCCGCGTCAGCGCGGCCGCCTCGGCGCCCGCCTCGTCCGCGGTCCTCTTCAGCCGGTCCGCCTCCGCCCGCGGCCCCGCCAGCTCCGCCTCGGCCTCCTCCTGGACGCCGGAGAGCCGCTCCGCCTCGGCGTCGGCGCCGGCCGCCGCCTCCTCCGCGGCGGCCGCCGCGTCCCGAGCGTCCTCGATCGCGCGGGCCAGGTCCGCCTTCTCCGCCTCCAGCTGCTCGGCCGCCCGCAGGTTCTCCGCCTGGACGGACTGGAGCGCCGCCGCGTCGCGCGGCCACTGCTCCAGCGACATCAGCCCGCGCTGAAGCATCCGCGCCTCGGTCTGCCACGACAGCCGCCAGGCCTCTCCGACCGGACGGAGCGCCGCCGACCGCACCCGCGCCTCCGGCGCCGACGGGCCCTCCTCGGGCTCCACCGGCTCCACAGGCTCCAGGGCGTCCTCGGGCGGCAGCGTGGGCAGGGGCTCCGCCCTGGTCACGACGGCCTCCGGCTCCGGGAGCGCGTCGCCCACGGGCCTGAACTCGACCGTCCCGTTGGACCCCGGCTCCCGCAGGGGCGGCGGCGCTTCGGCGGGCGGCTCCTCGGCCGGCCGTTCCTCGACGGGGGGCAGCGCCTGCGTCCGCACCGACCGCGCCTCCGCCGTCTCCGGCCGCGTCTCGATCAGCAGCGAGAAGACATCGGGGTCGTCCTCCACGGCGCGCAGCAGCTCGGCGGCCCGCTCCGGAGTGGGGGCGATCAGCAGGGCCCGCCCGTCCGCCTCCGTGAGCTCCTTGACCGCGTCCCGGACGACCCGGGCCTCGTCGCCCTCGTCCGCCCGGACGAGCCGCAGCCCCTCCGCGCCTTCCAGCGTCGCGGGCGCGACGAGGAACCGGGCGAGCACGTCCCACTCCCCCGCGACCCGACCGTCCCGCAGCGCTCGGAGAGCCGCGATGTGCGGCGCCCACCCCACCGGCGGGACGTCCTCGGGCACCTCCCGCAGCCGCGCGTCGAGCCCCTCGTAGAACTCGCTCAGCGGCCCGTAGACGCTCTCGACCAGCTCACGCCAGCCCCCGTCGCCCGTCTCCGTCCCCAACGGGGGCGTCGGCTCGCCGACCTCGATCGGCACGGTCCCCAACGCCGCCCGCGGATCGATCCCCTCGCCCGCGACCGGTTCGGGGGAGGCGATGCCGCTCGCAGCGTCCTCCGACGGAACGTCCTGCCCCGCCTCCGTGCTCTCGGCGACCACCGCGTCCGTTGTCGCATGGTCCTCTGCGGGCGGTGTTGCCTCGGGAAGTTCGGGGTGCGCTTCGCCGAAGGCCGGCTCGGCGTTGACGTCATGGCGCGGCTGCTCGTCCATGACCGGCTCCGGAACGGCTGCGCCGGACGCGGGCTCGACGTCCTCTGGCAGGACGTGCCGTGCCGGGGCGCCATCGCCGGCTTCGTCGCCGTCCGCCACCGCGCCGAGGTCGGGCAGATCGACCGCCGTCGTGTCTGCGGCGGGCACGGCACGGGGAGGCAGGTCGTCTTCCACCGTCTCCGGAAGGACCACGCCGCCTGCGGGGTCCACGGCTTCCGGTGGGACGGGCTGCGTCGTTCCCGGATCGGCCTGGGCGTCCGCGAACTCGACGTCCGGCTCGGGGGCGGGTGGCGTCGGCGGGGCCTCGGCCGGCGGGAGGGGGGCGGTCCCGGTGGGGGATGGTGTCTCGGTGGGGGATGGTGTGACGGCCGGGAGGGCCTGGGTGGCCTCGGCGGACGATTCCTGCTCGACCGCGCCCGGCAGCTCGACCGCGCCCGGCAGGGGGACGGTCACCGTCGGCAGGTCGGAGTCCGGGACGTAGGGGGGTCCGGTGTTCTCGTCGGGTCCGTTGAATTCCGAAGGCTGGTTCACGACGCCATCCCGTCCCAGATCGATCGTCCGGGGCCTGTATGTTCCCCTTCTGCTCCGGACTAACGTCTCACAGGCAGCCGACTCAGCGGTGACCCGCCAGGGCCGCGTGATGATCTTCACCGGGCCGGGGCTCGGGGTCGGGGTGGACCACCGCGCCGGTGAGGCGGGGGAGGGCGTGCAGGAGGCTGTGCTCGGCGTCCACGGCGATCTGGTGGGCGTGGACGACGGTGGAGGCGGGGTCGACGACCACGTCGCACTCGGCGCGCAGGCTGTGGCCGATCCAGCGGAGGCGGACGTCGCCCACGGCCAGGACGCCGGGCGTGGCGCCGAGGGCGGCTTCGGCCTGGTCGACCAGGGCGGGGTCCACGGCGTCCATCAGGCGGCGCCAGACCTCGCGGGCCGTCTGCCACAGGACGGTCAGGATCGCCGCCGTGATGAGCAGGCCGACGGCCGGGTCGGCCCAGGGGGCGCCCAGGGCGACACCGGCGGCCCCGATGAGGACGGCCAAGGACGCGAAGC
>NZ_JBEZJP010000298.1:0-10258 GCF_040653175.1 Actinomadura sp. NPDC048032 | reverse complement strand
CGGCCCTGCGGGAGGCGCCGGGCTGCGGCCAACAGGACGGCGCCGCGTCCGCAGCCGAGGTCGAGCAGCCGTTCGTCGCCACGCAGGTCCAGCTCTCCGACGACGGGATGCGTCATGCGCTTGCGGCTGCCGCGCCTGATCTCGACCTCGCCCTCGTCCCAGAGCCGGGCGAACAGCGCGCTGCGGCCGGCGACCTCGGCGACGAGCCCGGAGATGCCGGCGTCGCCCGGATACCGGCCGAACGCCGCCCGCAGGTCGGCCACCAGCCCGCGGGCGAACCGCGTCAGGTACTCGTCGGCGCCGTACCGCTCGATGTCGGAGCCGGTGAACAGCCAGCGGACGACGTTGCGGTCACCGGGCGCCATCGCGGCGAACTCGGTCATGAGCGCCGCCGCGAGCGGGTTCCAGGCGATGATGTCCTGCCGGGCGCTCAGCACGTAGGCGGGTGTGTCGTCCAGCCGTTCGAGCAGGTGCACGATCCCCGGCGGGACGTCCCGCGAAGGGCCGCTCGGCGGTTCCGGCGCCTCGCCGGCGAGGCCGTGGAGGTAGGCGCGCTCGTCGTCGGTCAGCCTCAGCGCGCGCGCCAGCGCACCGAGGATCTGCCTGGACGGACGAGGCCCGCGTCCCTGCTCCAGCCGGATGTAGTAGTCCACCGACATGCCCGCCAGTCGCGCGACCTCTTCCCGGCGCAGACCGGGGGTCCGGCGGCGCGTCCCTCCCGGGAGCCCGACGTCGGCGGGCTGGATGCGGGCCCGCCGGGAACGCAGGAACGCCGCCGTCTCTTGTCTGTCCATGGCCTCCAGCATGTCCGATACTCCGGAGCGGCCGCCGGGTCGAGGGTGGTACGGCCGATCCCAGCTTCGGCCGGTCTCTCCTCAGCCCGGACGCCGCCGGTGAACCTGGACGGCATGACGACACAGATCGCACTCATCACCGGAGCCAACAAGGGCATCGGCTTCGAGACGGCCCGCCTCCTCGGCCGCGGCGGCGTCACCGTCCTGCTCGGGGCGCGGTCGGCCGAGCGCGGCGAGCCGGCCGCCGCCGCGCTCGCCGCCGAGGGGATCGACGCCCGTTTCGTCCGGCTGGACGTCACCGACGCCGACACCGTCGAGGCCGCCGCCAAGGGGATCGACGCCGAGTTCGGCCGGCTCGACATCCTGGTCAACAACGCCGGGATCACCACGACGGGGGCCACCGGCTTCCCGCCGAGCCGGACGGCGCCGGACCTGGTCCGGACCGCGTTCGAGACCAACGTGTTCGGCGTCGTCGCGGTCACCAACGCGATGCTCCCGCTGCTGCGCCGCTCCCCCGCCGGGCGGATCGTCAACGTCTCCAGCGAACTCGGCTCGCTGACGTTGCACGGCGACCCGTCCAGCCCGGTGCACGGCGTCAACCTGCTGCCGTACAACGCGTCCAAGTCGGCGCTGAACGCCGTCACCGTCGCCTACGCCAAGGAGCTGGCCGGCACCTCGGTCACGGTGAACGCCACCACGCCCGGGTACTGCGCGACGGACCTCAACGGCCACGCCGGGCACCGGACGCCGGAGCAGGGGGCGTCCGTGATCGCCGGGGTGGCCCTCCTCGGCGACGGCGGCCCGACGGGCGCGTTCCTCGCCGAGGACGGTCCCCTGCCCTGGTAGCCGGGCTCAGATCGTGTAGGGCAGGCGCTTGATCCCGTTGATGAAGTTGGACTCCAGGCGGTCGGGGTCGCCGGAGGCGCGGAGGGCGGGCGTGCGGCGCAGCAGCTCGCGGAACATCACGGTGATCTCGCGCCTGGCCAGGTGCGCGCCGAGGCAGAAGTGCGGCCCGGGCCCGCCGAACCCGACGTGCGGGTTCGGGTCGCGCAGGATGTCGAACCGGTCCGGGTCGGTGAAGACCGACTCGTCCCGGTTGGCCGACCAGTAGTAGAGGACGAGCTTGTCGCCCTCCTTGATCTCGTGCTCGTTCAGCACGGTGTCGCGGGTCGCGGTCCTGCGCATCCAGATGACCGGCGAGACGTACCGGACGATCTCCTCGACCGCGCCGGGCATGCGGCCGTCGAAGTCCTCGGTGAGCAGGGCCCGCTGGTCGGGGTTGCGGGTGAACAGGTCGAGGCCGTGGGCGATCGCGTTGCGGGTGGTCTCGTTGCCGGCGACGACCAGCAGGATGAAGAACGACCCGAGCTCCTGGTCGGTGAGGGACTCGCCGTCGAGGTTGGCGTTCACCAGGGCGGAGGTGAGGTCGTCGGTGGGGTTCGCGCGGCGCTGCCGCCCGAGGTCCTCGACCAGGCCGCGCAGCGTCTCGCCGGCGCCGAGCAGCGCCATCGCCATCTGCTCCGGCTCCGCCGTCGGGATGAACTCGGGGTCGTTGCCCGCGAGGATGACGTTCGTGGCGTCCAGGACGGTCCTGTACTGCTCCTCGGCGATGCCCATCATGTCGCAGATGATCTTCAGGGGGAGCCGGGCGGCGACGTCGGCGACGAAGTCGCCCGTCCCGCCGCCCGCCGCCACGTTCTCGACGATCTGGCCCGCGACCGCCTCGACCCGGTCCTCGAACCGCTGGATCATGCGGGGCGAGAACGCCCGGGAGACGATCCGCCTGATCTTGGCGTGCCGGGGGTCGTCCATGCTGATCATCGAGCCGAAGTACTCGTGCATGTCGCCCGGCATGTCCGGGATGCTGATGGCGCCCCTGCCGGAGCAGAAGTCCTGCGGGCGGCGGGACGCCTCGACGACGTCGGCGTGCCGGGTCAGCGCGTAGTAGCCGGGGCCCTGGGGGGCGATGACGATGTCCGGCTCCTCGTAGCGGATGAGGCCGGCGTGCCAGCGCAGCGCTTTGAAGGCCTCGTGCCGGTAGTCGTGCGGCCGCCGCCAGAAATCCCAGTCGGTCAGGTTGATGTCGTCGACCTTGAGCACGCGCCCACCACCTCGTCATGTCCGAACCCGATTCGGTTTACATGCACCCTCTCAAAGTAAAGATGCAAGCGCACACTGATCGGCGGGGTGACGCGCCTCACACCGGTTCGCCGGGGGGCGCGGCGCGCCCGCGCCCCCCGGCGTCCGGTCACAATCGCGTCCACGCCTCCTGGAGGACGGAGCGCAGGATCTGCTCGATCTCGTCGAAGTGCCCCTGGTCGCAGATCAGCGGCGGCGCCAGCTGGACGACGGGGTCGCCGCGGTCGTCGGCCCGGCAGTACAGGCCCGCCTCATAGAGGGCCTTGTCGAGGAACCCGCGCAGCAGGCGCTCGGACTCCTCGTCGTCGAACGTCTCCCGCGTGTCCTGGTCCTTGACCAGCTCGATGCCGTAGAAGTAGCCGTCGCCGCGCACGTCCCCGACGATCGGCAGGTCGCGCAGCCGCTCCAGCGTGCTCCTGAACGCGTCCCGGTTGCGCAGGACGTGCCCGTTCAGGTCCTCGCGCTCGAACAGGTCGAGGTTGGCCAGCGCCACCGCCGCCGACACCGGGTGCCCGCCGAACGTGTAGCCGTGCGCGAACATCTCCGTCCCGCCCTTGAACGGCTCGAACAGGCGGTCGGCCACGAGCATCCCGCCGAGCGGCGCGTACCCGGACGTCACGCCCTTGGCGAAGGTGATGACGTCCGGCGTGTAGCCGAACCGCTCCGCGCCGAACGTCGTGCCGAGACGGCCGAACGCGCAGATCACCTCGTCCGACACCAGCAGGACGTCGTGCCGGTCGCAGATCTCCCGGACGCGCTCGAAGTAGCCGGGCGGCGGCGGGAAGCAGCCGCCGGCGTTCTGCACCGGCTCCAGGAACACGGCGGCGACGGTGTCGGCGCCCTCGAACTCGATGACCTCCTCGATCCGGTCGGCGGCCCACCGGCCGAACGCCTCGGGGTCGTCGCGGTGCTCGGCGGCCCGGTAGATGTTGGTGTTCGGCACCCGGAAGCCGCTCGGCACGAGCGGCTCGTACGGCGCCTTCAGGCCGGGCAGGCCGGTGATCGACAGCGCGCCGTGCGGGGTGCCGTGGTAGGCGACCGCCCGGCTGATCACCTTGTGCTTGCCCGGCTTTCCGGTGAGCTTGAAGTAGTGCTTGGCGAGCTTCCACGCGCTCTCCACCGCGTCGCCGCCGCCGGTGGTGAAGAAGACGCGGTTCAGGTCGCCGGGCGCGAGGGCGGCGAGCCGCTCGGCCAGCTCGACGGCCTTCGGGTGCGCGTACGACCAGATCGGGAAGTAGGCCAGCTCGGCGGCCTGCTTGGCGGCGGCCTGCGCCAGCTCCTCGCGGCCGTGCCCGGCCTGGACGGTGAACAGCCCGGCGAGGCCGTCCAGGTAGCGGCGGCCCGCCGAGTCGTAGACGTAGGGGCCCTCCCCGCGGACGATCACCGGGATCTCGCCGCCGTCCGGGGCCGCCGAGTGCCGCGCGAAGTGCATCCACAGATGGTCGCGCGCCGCCCTCTGCATCGCGTCGTGCTGCTGGCTGGTCACGTCCGACTCCGTCATCACGATTCCCTCGGTGCGATCGATCCAGTTGCTCCGATGCTATGTGACTGCGGATTCCGCTGTAAATACATGGTGATACGCCGATATCCGAAGAGAGAGGGCCCTGCCGGTCCGGCGCCGCGGAGCCGCGGGTACCGTTCGCCGCGAACCGAGGAGGCGTACATGGGCGACATCACGACCGGATCGGTCAACGCGAACGGGCTCGACTTCGGATACCTCGCCGCCGGCCCCCAGGACGGGCCCTTGGCGCTGCTGCTGCACGGCTTCCCCGACTCCCCGCACACCTGGCGGCACCTCATGCCGGAACTGGCCGCCGCCGGCTACCGCGCCGTGGCCCCCTTCATGCGCGGCTACGCCCCCACGTCCGTCCCCGCGGACGGCGCGTACCAGAGCGGCGCCCTCGCCGCCGACGCCATCGCCCTGCACGAGGCGCTCGGCGGCGGCCCCGACGCCGTGGTCGTCGGTCACGACTGGGGCGCCTTCGCCGCCTACGGCGCCGCCAACGCCGCCCCGGAACGCTGGCGCAAGGCGGTCGCCATGTCCGTTCCGCCCATCTCGGTGATGGCGACCTCGTTCTTCGACTACGAGCAGCTCAAGCGCTCGTTCTACATCTTCGTCTTCCAGACGCCGCTGGCCGAGCTCGCGTTCGGCCGGTCGTTCGTCGAAGGGCTGTGGCGCGACTGGTCCCCCGACGACGGCCGCGACCGGTCCGCGGACGTCGACCGCGTGATGGAGTGCCTCGCCGCACCGGACAACGCCGCGGCGGCGATCGGGTACTACCGCGCGATGCTCGACCCGTCCCGGCTCGTCGACCGGTACGCGGCCGAGCAGCAGGCGACCACCATCGTGGGCGAGCGCCCCGTGCTCTACCTGCACGGCGCCGAGGACGGCTGCGTCGCCGCGGACGCGGTGGACCTCGACGCCGTCCGGGCCGCCCTCCCGCCCGGATCGCGGGCCGAGCGGATCGGCGGCGCCGGCCACTTCCTCCAGCTGGACCGCCCCGCCGAGGTGAACGAGCGCGTGCTCAGCTGGCTGGCGTCCTGACCAGGTCGGCGGCCTTCTCTCCGATCATGATGGCGGGGGCGTTGGTGTGGCCCCGGGTGATCTGCGGCAGGATCGACACGTCCGCGACCCGGAGCCCCTCGACGCCGCGGACGCGCAGGTCCGGGTCGACGACCGAGCCGGCGTCGGTGCCCATCCGGCACGTGCCGGTGGGGTGGTAGAGCGTCTCGGAGTGCCCCCGGACGTAGGCGGCCAGCGCGTCCTCGTCGTCCGCCCCCATGTAGGGCTCCATGACGTCGCCGACGAAGGGCCTGAGCGCGTCGGCGGCCAGCAGCTCCTCCGCGCGCCGCACGCCGTGCATCAGGCGCCGCAGGTCGCTCTCCTCCGTCAGGTACGCGGGGTCGATCACCGGCGGCGCGGCCGGGTCGGCGGACGCGAGCGAGACGCGCCCGGACGACTCGGGCCGCAGCAGCACGACGCCGAGCGTCACGCCGTGCTCGGTCGGCGGGGTGAGCCCGTGCGCGACGTAGGGGGCCGGCGCGAAGATGAGTTCGAGGTCGGGGGCGTGCAGGGTGGGGGCGCTCTTGGTGAACACGACCGCCTCGCCCACGTTGGAGGTGAACGGCCCGCGCCGCGCGAGCAGGTAGCGGGCGATGTTCGGCAGCGACTCCGCGCCCGCGAGCGTGACCTTCCTCGGGCAGTGCCGGACGACGCCGACCGACAGGTGGTCCTGGAGATGGCGCCCCACCTGCGGGGACTCCACGACCGGCTGCACGCCCGCACTCCGCAGGTGCTCGGGGTCGCCGACGCCGGACAGCATCAGCAGGTGCGGCGACCCGACCGCGCCCGCGGCCAGGATCACCTCGCGGCGCGCCGTGACGCGCCCGCCGCCGTACTCCACGCCGGTCGCCCGGCCGTCCTCGATCAGCACCCGCGACACCTGCGCACCCGTCACGACGGTCAGGTTGGGACGCTTCCGCGCGGGACGCAGGTAGGCGTCGGCCGCGCTGCACCGCCTCCCGCGCCGCTGGCTGACCGGCGTGAGCGCGTACCCCTCGTTGGACGGGCCGTTCAGCTCGGGCAACCTGTTGAGGCCGGTGGCGGCGCACGCCTCCAGGAACGCCCGCGTGGTCACGTTCGGGCTGCGCTGCTCGGAGATCGTGACCGGGCCGGAGGTGCCGTACACGTCGCCCTTGTTGCTGCCGACGCGCCCCTCCACGCGCTTGAAGTACGGGACGACGTCCTCGTACGACCAGCCGGGGACGTCCCAGTCGTCGTAGTCGTCGTAGTGCCCGCGCACCCACATCATCGCGTTCAGCGATGACGACCCGCCGAGCGTCCTCCCCCGCGGCCAGTACAGCTCGCGCCCGTCCAGCTCGGGCTGCCCGGCGGTGCTGTAGTCCCAGTCGTACTCGGTCTTGAAGAGCTTCGGGAACGCGGCCGGGATGTGGATCTCGCTCTTGTCGTCCGGGCCGCCCGCCTCCAGGAGGGCCACGGTGACGGAGGCGTCCTCGGAGAGCCGAGCGGCCAGGGCGCACCCCGCGGACCCGGCGCCGACGATGACATAGTCGTGTTCCATGGGGGCTCCAGCACTCCACGGGCCGCGGCACGGCCCGTTCTTCCCCCGGGCTTACCACCGGGAGGGGCCGCCCGTCCATGCGTGCGGAGCGGTTTCGGACGCATGGACGCCGGCGGGAACCCGGATCGGGCGCGCAGCGTCGATCCCGTGAACCTGTGATCACTCAGAGGGGGCGTGCGATGACCGAGTACCCGGCGGGATCAGTCGAACCGTACGAGCGCGGCCTGGAGGCCAGGCGCGGCGGGAACCTCGCGGAGGCCGAGAAGCTGCTGCGGGAGGCGTTCGAAGCCGGGCACCCGGGGGGCGCCCACGAGCTCGGGTCCCTCGCGGCGGAGCGCGGCGACGACCGGGAGGCCCTGGCGTGGTGGCGGCGGGCCGCCGAGGCGGGGCTTCCCGAGAGCGCCTTCGAGGTCGGCTACGGCGCTGAGCGGGACGGCGACCTGGAGACCGCCGAACGCTGGTACCGGCGGTCCGCCGAGGGCGGCTTCTCGGGCGGCGCCCTGAACCTGGGCATCCTGCTGGAGAACAGGGGCGACGTCGAACAGGCCATGGACTTCTTCCGCCGGGCCTGGGATCTCGGCTCGGACAAGGCCGCGT
Organism: Actinomadura sp. NPDC048032; assembly: GCF_040653175.1. NCBI lineage: Bacteria > Bacillati > Actinomycetota > Actinomycetes > Streptosporangiales > Thermomonosporaceae > Actinomadura > Actinomadura sp. NPDC048032. The sequence goes on along the minus strand of NZ_JBEZJP010000298.1, from coordinate 2,646 downwards.
TCAACCTCGGCCGGCTGTACGACGACGACGGCAAGGGCGACCTCGAAGCGGCGGAGACCTGGTACCTCCGCGCCGCCGAGCGCGGCAACGGCGGCGCCGCGTTCAACCTGGGCTTCGTGCGCCAGGACAGGGGCGATCCCGCCGGGCGGCTCCAGGCGTGGCGGCTGGCCGCCGACCTCGGGCATCCCAAGGCCGCCTTCTGCCTCGGCGACCACGCGCAGAAGGCGGGCGACGAGAACGCCGCCATCGGCTGGTTCCGCAGATCGGTGCAGGAGGCCGGCGCCGAGCACGCCGCCCGCAGGCTCGGCGACCTCTACCGGCGCCGGGGCGACGAGCGCAGTGCCCGGTTCTGGTCGGAGTTCCTGAGCGGGCTCAGCTGCTACAGCCCGGAGTTCGAGGCGTTCGCCAGTGCGGGGTCGGCCGCGGCGATCCAGCGCCAGAACGTCCTCAACACCGCCGTCGGTGACGGCGACATCGCCTTCGACGTCGACGCGCGCACCATCACCGCGGGCGGACGCACCCTCCACGGCATGACGTTCCTCGGCAGCTTCTCCCACGTGAGCGACACGTGGCTGTGGGCGTGGGCCAACCCGCACTACGGCGCCGGCGTGCCCGCCGTCGCCCCGCTGGCCGCGGTCCGCGAGCACGGCGCGCGCCGCGCCGTTCCGGAACTGACGGCGGGACGTCTGGACCTCTCCGGCTTCCCCGACCCGCACCAGGCCGCGACCACCATGGCCATCGCCGCCGCCGCGCTGCTCGGCGGCAACGGCGTGCAGAGCTGCCGCGTGAACGACGGGCAGGGCTCGTTCTACTTCCACGTCGACGACCCGGCCCTGCCCGCGGCCGAGTTCGACCCGCTCTCGGCGACGCGCCTGATGATGACCGCCGCCGAGATCTTCCCCACCGAGCAGCGCCGCGTCGTGCGCGGTTTCCTCACCCACCACGGGTGCCGGATCCGGGAGAGCGAGGAGATCATCGAGGGCGTCGCCCCGCAGGGCGGCCAGGTGACGGTCGCCTTCACCCCCGACGGCGCCATCAAGGCCACCAGCGCGGGCCGCACGGCCGCCGGCTGACCGGCCCGCCTCCGGCCGCGGCGGGCGGGGTCAGGCGGAGAAGCGGCGGAGCAGGAGGGCCGTGCGAAGCTCGTGGTGCTCGCGGTGCATGCGCCCGTCGCGCATCAGGATGAGCAGGCCGTGCAGGCCGCTCCAGAGCGTCTCGGTGAGCACGTCCACGTCGTCCCCGCCCGCGAACGGCCGGACGGTCTCGCGCAGCTCGCCGAACGCCTCCTGGAGCGCGGGCGGCGCCTCGGGGGTCGCGAACGGCAGGTCGACGTCCCTGACGAACATCACGTCGTAGAGGGCGGGCCTGCGCTCCGCGAAGTCCGTGTAGGCCGCCGCGACCCCCGCCAGCGCCTCGGCGGGCCCGGACGCCGCCGTGCGCGCCCGCCGCAGCTCGTCCGCGAGCTCGGCGCACCCCTCGACCGCGACCGCCGCCATGATGGCGCCCTTGCCCTTGAAGTGGCTGTAGAGGACGGGCTGGCTGTACTCGATCTCCGCGGCGAGCCGGCGCGTCGTCACCGCGTCCCAGCCCTCGCTCTCGGCCAGCTCCCGCGCCGCCGTGATGATCAGCTTCTCGCGTTCCGCCCGCTCTCGCTCCCGGCGTCCCTGGATCGACATGGCAGTGATCCTAGCATTGCTAGCCATCCTGTCGGCGCTATGCTAGCGTCGTTCTCGTTCCTAGCACTGCTAGCACTAACGGAGACGCCATGCTGACCCCCATCGCCTACGGACTGGCCGTCGTGCTCGCCCTGTTCTGCGTTCTCATCGGCGCGCGGTTCCTCACCGCGCCGTACCCGGCGGCCGCCGGGTACGGCGTCCCCGCCAAGGCCGACGGCGACATCGCCTACCTGAGGATCAAGGGGCTGCGCGACCTGACGACCGGCCTCCTCGGCCTCGCCCTGATCGCTTTCGCCGGCGCCCACGCCGCGGGCTGGTACATGCTGGTCGTGGCCATCGCACCGCTCGGCGACACCCTGATCGTGCTGCGCCACGGCGGCACGAAGGCCGTCGCGTTCGGCGTCCACTTCGCCACCGCCGTGGCCGTGCTCGCCAGCGCGGCCCTGCTCTTCGCCGTCTGACCCCCCTCCCCTGTCCCGGACAAGGAGCCCCTCGCATGTCGCTGATCTCACCGGACTTCGACGAGTCCGTGATCGTCCGTTCCGCCGAGGCCGAGGTGATCGGCCGCTCCCCCGTCACCATCAGGCTGCTGGCCGACAGCGGCTCGACCGGCGGCGCCCTCTCCACCCAGCGCGTCACCCTGGCCACCGGCGCCGACGGCGCCAAACCGCACCGCCACGACGGTTCCGCCGAGATGTTCTACATGCTGGACGGCGCCGCCCAGCTCCTCTCGGGCGAGCAGGTGGTGACCGCGGAACGCGGCGACCTCGTCGTCGTCCCGCCCGGCCTGCCGCACGCCTTCGCAGCGGCCCCCGGGGAGAGCGCCGACATCCTCATCGTCATCACCCCCGGCGTCGAGCGCTTCGAGTACTTCCGCCACCTGGAGCGCATCGCCTACGGGAAGGGGAGGACCGCGCGTTTGGGGTGGCCGGGCGCCGGTGGCAGAGGCCTGGTGGGAGGGGCCGGCGGG
>NZ_JBEZJP010000297.1:0-10300 GCF_040653175.1 Actinomadura sp. NPDC048032 | reverse complement strand
CGCTGGGAGCCGTCTCAGCGGTATCTTGGCGGCGCAAACCATCGACCCTCTTGAAGGACCCGTCACACCGAGGGACGCGCCCGGCCCCGGGCGCGTCCCTCGCCATGTCCGCCCGGCCTGCGCGAGGCCGGCCAGAGCGGCGTCTCGGTCAGAGCAGTGCCTCGGTCAGAGCAGTGCCTCGGCGATCGACCGCAGGGCGGGACGGGGATCGCCGCCGGGCTCGGTCAGCACCTGGACGGCGACGTTGTCGGCCCCGGCCTCCAGGTGGGCCTCCAGCCGCGCGGCGACCGCCGCCGCGTCGCCGTGCGCGACCAGCGCGTCCACGAGCGCGTCGCTGCCGCCGCCCGCGAAGTCGTCGGCGGTGAACCCCAGCCGCTCGAAGCTGGCGACGTAGTTGCGCAGGGCGAGGTAGCGGGCCAGGGTCTCCCTGGCGATCGCGCGGGCGCGCACCGGATCGGGGTCGAGCACGACCTTCTGCTCCGGCGCCAGCAGCGGACCCGCCCCCAGGATCTCCCGCGCCGACCGGGTGTGCTCGGGCGTGGTCAGGTACGGGTGGGCGCCCGCGGCGCGCTCGGCCGCCAGCCGCAGCACCCGCGGCCCCAGCGCGGCGAGGACCCGGCCTTCCACGGGGACGTTCCCGGCGTCCAGCCGGTCGAGGTAGTCCACGATCGTCTCGTACGGGCTGCGGTACCCCTCGTTCCGCTCCCGGTGGCCGATGCCGGCGCCCAGCAGGAACCGGCCGCCGTGCGCGTCGTTCAGCCGGTGGTAGGCCGCGGCGGCCTCCTCGGCCGGCGTGCTCCACATGTTCACGATGCCGGTGGCGACCACGATGCGGCCGGTCGCGGCCAGGAGCCGCCCGGCGATGTCCGGATCGGCCGGCGAGCCCCCGATCCAGACCGTGCCGTAGCCGAGTTCCTCCACGTCCCGGGCCAGGTCCGGGCTCAGCTGGGGCCAGGGGAGCCAGATCCCGAGCCGTCCGAGTTCGATCTTGGTCATGCCGCCCCCAACACCTCCGCCGCCGGTTTCATGCCCATGCCCCGGGTGCCAGGATGTGACACATGACGGACCGGCCCCGCCTGCTGCTCCTGGACGGCCACTCACTGGCCTACCGGGCGTTCTACGCGCTGCCGGTCGAGAACTTCACCACCACCTCCGGGCAGCCGACCAACGTCGTGTACGGCTTCGCGAACATGCTCGCCAACGTGCTGCGGGACGAGCGCCCCACCCACGCGGCCGTCGCGTTCGACGTCTCCCGGCAGACGTTCCGCACCGAGGCGTTCCCCGAGTACAAGGCCACCCGGTCGCGGTCGCCGAGCGAGTTCGGCAGCCAGCTTCCGGTCCTGGACCGGCTGCTCGCCGCGATGAGCGTGCCGGTGCTGCGGGCGCCCGGCTACGAGGCCGACGACGTCATCGCGACCCTGGCGACGGCGGCGGAGGCGGACGGCATGGACGTCCTGATCGTCACCGGCGACCGGGACGTGCTCCAGCTCGTCAGCGACGACGTCACCGTCCTGTACTTCTACCGGACGGCGTCGGAGATGATCCGGTACACGCCCGGCGCGGTGCGGGAGCGGTACGGGCTGACCCCGGCGCAGTACCCCGACTTCGCGGCGCTGCGCGGCGACCCGTCCGACAACCTGCCGAGCATCCCCGGCATCGGGGAGAAGACCGCCGCCAGGTGGGTCCGCGACTACGGGTCGCTCGACGCCCTGCTGGAGCACGCCGGCGAGGTCAAGGGCAAGGCGGGGGAGAAGCTGCGCGCCGCCGCCGGGACCGTCGCGCTGAACCGGCGGCTGACCGAGCTCGTCCGCGACCTGGACCTCCCGGTGGGGCCCGCCGACCTGCGGCGGCGCCCGTACGACCTGGCGGCCTTCACCTCCCTGCTCGACGAGCTGGAGTTCCGCAACGCCAGCATCAGGCAGCGCCTGTTCGCGGCGAACCCGGGCGGCGGGCGCCCTCCGCCCGACGCCGAGCCGGAGCCCGTCCAGGGGCGGGAGCTCGGGCCCGGCGAGCTGGCCGGCTGGCTGGGGACGCACGCCACCGGCCTGACCGGGCTGGCGGCCGACCACACCTGGACGCGCGGCGCGGGAGACGTCGAACGGATCGCGCTGGCCACCGGCGACGGGAACGCGGCGTCGTTCGAGCCGTCCGGCCTCACCCCCGGGGACGAGCGGGCCTTCGCCGCCTGGCTGGCCGACCCCGGCCGGCCCAAGGCGCTGCACGACGTGAAGTCGCTGCTGCGCGTGTTCGGCGAGCGCGGCTGGCGGCTCGAAGGGATCGCCACCGACACCGCGATGGCCGCCTACCTCCTGCTGCCGGGGCTGGCCGCCTACGGGATCGCCGACCTCGCGGGCCGCCACCTCGGGCGCCGCCCGTCCGACGAGGGCGCGGCCGGGCTGATGGCGGCCGCCCGCACCGTCCTCGACCTCGCCGGCGTGTTCGCCGCCGACCTGGCGTCCACGGGCATGGACGAGGTCCTGCGGGACGTCGAGCTGCCGCTCTCGCGCCTGCTCGCCCGCGCCGAGCGCGCCGGCGTGCACGTCGACGCGGAGCTGCTGCGCGAGCTGGAGCGGTACTTCTCCGAGGGGATGGAGCGCGCCGCCGACGAGGCCGCGCGGATCGCCGGGCGCCGCTTCAACCCCGCCTCGACCAAGCAGCTCCAGGAGGTGCTGTTCGGCGAGCTCGACCTGCCCAGGACCAAGAAGATCAAGTCGGGGTACTCCACCGACGTGGACGCGCTGACCTGGCTCGCCACCCGGACCGGCAACGGCCTGCCGCAGGTCCTGCTGCGCCACCGCGACCAGGCGCGGCTGCGCTCCACGGTCACCGGGCTCATCCGGGAGATCGGCGCCGACGGCCGCATCCACACCGACTTCCAGCAGACCGTCGCCGCGACCGGCCGGCTCAGCTCCGCCGACCCCAACCTGCAGGTCATCCCCGTCCGGACGGAGGAGGGGCGGCGCATCCGCCGCGCGTTCACCCCCGGCGAGGGCTACGAGTCGCTGATGACGGCCGACTACGGGCAGCTCGAACTGCGCGTCATGGCGCACCTCTCGCAGGATCCCACGCTCCTTGCGGCGTTCGAGTCCGGCGAGGACCTGCACACCACGATGGCCGCGCGGGTCTTCGGCGCCCGCCCGCAGGACGTCACCCCGGACATGCGCCGCAAGATCAAGGCGATGTCGTACGGGCTGGCCTACGGGCTGTCGGCGTTCGGCCTGGCCAGGCAGCTCGGCATCCCGGTGGCCGAGGCGCGCCCGCTGATGGACGCCTACTTCGAGCGGCTCGGCGGCGTCCGCGACTACCTCGACCACGTCGTCGCCGAGGCCCGGGCCACCGGCTACACCCGCACGATCCTCGGCCGCCGCCGCTACCTGCCCCACCTGAACAGCGACGACCGGCGGCGGCGCGAGACGGCCGAGCGGATGGCGCTCAACGCCCCGGTGCAGGGCTCCGCCGCGGACATCGTCAAGATCGCGATGCTGCGGGTGGACGAGGCGCTCACCGCCGCGGGGCTGGCCAGCCGCCTGCTGCTCCAGGTCCACGACGAGATCGTCCTGGAGGTGGCGCCCGGCGAGGCCGGCGCGGTGCGGGAGATCGTCCGCACCGGGATGACGACGGCCTACCCGCTCGCGGTCGGCCTGGAGGTCGCCATCGGCGCCGGCACCGACTGGAACGCCGCCGCCCACTGACGTGGCGGGGGCGACTCGTGGGTAGTGCTCCCTTCGGGGAGGTTTCATGGAGATCGACATGATCGTCGAGATTCCTCGGGGATCGCGTAACAAGTACGAGATGGACCAGCGGCTCGGCCGCATCCGGCTCGACCGGATGCTGTTCACCTCGACGCAGTACCCGGTGGACTACGGCTACATCCCGGACACGTGGGCCGAGGACGGGAGCCCGCTCGACGCGATGGTGATGCTGGAGGAGCCCACCTTCCCCGGATGCGTGGTCAGGGTGCGCAGCGTCGGGGTGTTCTGGATGCACGACGAGGGCGGCCCCGACGCCAAGATCCTCACCGTGCCGGCCGGGGACGTCCGCTACGCCGGGATCCGCGACCTGCCGGACGTCCACCGGCACGTCCTCGACGAGATCGCGCACTTCTTCGACATCTACAAGAGCCTGGAGCCCGGCAAGGGCACCGACGTGCGCGGCTGGCAGGACCGGGAGGTCGCCGACCGGACGATCGAGCGGGCCGCCGAGCGCGCCCGGGAGGTGGCCGGGAACGCCGCGACGTGATCGGGTGGACGTGTGACGGACAGCGAACCGGTCGTCGTCGTGGGCGCGGGACCCGTCGGCCTGGTCACGGCGCTGCTGCTGGCGCGGCACGGCGTGCCGTGCGTGGTGCTGGAGGCCGCCGCCCGCCGCGACCCGTCCGGGTCCCGGGCGATCTGCTTCCAGCGGGACGTCCTCGACGTGCTCGACCGGGTGGGGTGCGCCGAAGCGATGATCGCCCGCGGCGTGACGTGGACGACCGGCCGCACCTACCACCGCGGGGACGAGCTGTTCGCCGTCACCTTCCCCGACGCGGGGCGCAGCGCCGTGCCGCCCTGGATCAACATCTCCCAGGCGGAGGTCGAGGCGCGGCTGCGGGAGCTGGCCGCGGCGGAACCGCTGGTGGAGGTCCGGTACGGGCATCGCGTCACCGGTGTGAGCCAGGACGGCGACGGCGTCGAGGCCCGCTCCGGCGGCGCCGCAGGGGAAACCGTGCGCGGCACCCATCTGGTCGGCGCGGACGGCGGGCACAGCGCCGTCCGGGAGCTGCTCGGCATCGGCTTCCCCGGCCGCACCTTCACCGACCGGTTCCTCATCTGCGACATCCGGGCGGACCTGCCGTTCCCGAGCGAGCGGCGGTTCTTCTTCGACCCCGAGTGGAACCCCGGGCGCCAGGTCCTGGTCCACCAGTGCCCGGACCGGACGTGGCGCATCGACTGGCAGGTCCCCGCCGACCACGACCTCGACGCCGAGCGCAGGTCGGGCGCGCTGGACGCCCGCATCCGCCGGATCACCGGGGACGTCCCGTACGAGATCGTGTGGGCCACCGTGTACCGGTTCCACGAGCGGGTCGCGGCGGCGTTCGCGTCCGGCCGCGCGTTCCTGGCCGGGGACGCCGCCCACGTCTACGCGCCGTTCGGCGCCCGCGGCCTGAACTCCGGCGTGCAGGACGCCGAGAACCTCGCCTGGAAGCTCGCGTTCGTCCGGCACGGCTGGGCCCCGCCCGCGCTGCTGCGCAGCTACGACGCCGAGCGCCGGGCCGCCGCCGGGGAGAACCTGCGGGTGACCACGCGCACGATGGAGTTCCTCGTCCCGCGGACCCCGCGGCAGAGGGCCCGGCGGCTGGAGTCCCTGGAGGCCGCCCGGACGCACCCGGACCCCCGCGCGATCATCGACTCGGGCAGGCTCGCCGAACCGTTCTGGTACCTGGACTCGCCGCTGACGACCCCGGCCGGGCCGGTGGGGGACTTCCCGCGCGGTCCCGGCGCCGTCCGCCCGCCGCTGCCGGGCGTCCTCTGCCCGGACGGGCCGTGCGTCGTGGACGGGGAACCGACCCGGCTGCGCCGCCTGTTCGGCAGGCGGTTCGTGGTCCTCACCCAGGGCGGGCGCGCCGAGAGGCTGCCGACCGACGTCCCCCACCAGATCCACGCCCTGGAATCCATCGACACCGAAGGGGTGCTGCGGACGGCCCTGCGGGCGGGCCCGGACACGGTGCACATCGTCCGGCCGGACGGTCACCTGGCCGCCGTGCTGCCGGTCTACGACCCTGCCGCGGCGGTGGCGGCCCTTCACCGCGCCTGCGGGCGCTCCTAATCGGCGTCCAGCACGGCGCGGGCCGCGTTGTGGCCCGGGATCCCGCTGACGCCTCCGCCCCGTCTGGCGCCCGCCCCGCACACCAGCACGCGAGGGTGCTCGGTCTCGACGCCCCACCGCCCGCGTTCCCCGGCCTTCTCCGCGAACGGCCACGACAGGTCGCGGTGGAAGATGTGGCCGCCCGGGAGGGCGACCGCGTTCTCCAGGTCGACGGGCGTCTTGGCCTCCAGGCACGGCGTGCCGTCCGGGGCGCGGAGGAGGCAGTCCTCGATCGGTTCGGCGAGCACCGTGTCGAAGGACGCCAGCGTCGCGCGCAGCGCCGCCGCGCGCGAGCCTTCGGGGTCCGCCCGGAACAGCCGCGCCGGCATGTGCAGGCCGAACAGCGTCAGGGTGTGCGCCCCGGCCTCCCGCAGCTCCGGCCCGAGAATGGACGGGTCGGTCAGCGAATGGCAGTACACCTCGGCGGGCGGGACGGACGGGATGCGGCCGTCGCGGGCCTCGCGGTAGGCCGTGTCGAGCTGCCTCCGGCCCTCGTTGATGTGGAAGGTGCCCGCGAACGCCTCCTCCGGCCGGACGGACGGGTCGCGCAGCCGGGGCAGCCGCGAGAGCACCATGTTCACCTTGAGCTGCGACCCCTCGGCCGAACCCTCCCGCGGCATGTTGACCAGCACCCACCTGGCCGAGACGGCGTGCTCGGCGCCGTCGGCGTCCCGGAAGGTCACCTCCCCGGCCGGGTCGACGTGCAGGACCTCCATGCCGGAGCGCAGCTCGGCCCCGGCCGCGCGGGCGGCGTCGGCCAGGGCCCCGGTCACCGCGCCCATGCCGCCGACGGGCACGTTCCAGTCGCCGGTCCCGTTCCCGACGACGTGGTAGAGGAGGCACCGGTTGGCCAGCAGGGAGGGATCGGAGGTGTCGGCGAACGTGCCGATCAGCGCGTCGGTGAGGACGACGCCGCGCACGGTGTCGTCGGTGAAGCGCTCGTCCACGACGTCCCCGACGGGCCGCTCGAACAGGTCGCGCCACGCCTCCCGGTCGTCCACCGCGTCCCGGAGCTCGGCGCGGTCGCGCAGCGGCTCCAGCAGGGTCGGCGCGACGCGCTCGGCGACGTGCCCGGCCATCGCGTAGAACCTCCGCCAGGCGCCGGCGTCGCCCCTGAGGGAGGCGGCCGTCCGCGCGGGGTCCCCGTTGTCGATCAGCAGGCCGCCGTCGCCGACCGGCGTGTACGAGGCGAACCGCCGTCCGCGCAGCTCGACGCGCAGGCCGAGGTCCCGGACGATCCGCGACGGCAGCAGGCTCACCAGGTAGGAGTACCGCGAGAGCCGCGCGTCCACGCCGGGGAAGACGCGCGCGGAGACCGCCAGCCCGCCGAAGTGCCCGAGCCGTTCCAGCACCAGCACCCGCCTGCCGGCGCGCGCCAGGTAGGCGGCCGCGACCAGGCCGTTGTGCCCGCCGCCCGCGATGATCACGTCGTACATGACCACAGGGAACCATACGGGCCGCCGGATGCGGGGAAATCCGTTGGCCGGTGCGGGCTCCCGGAGGATGATGGGGCGAATGAAGATCCGGCTTTCTGGGGGTGTGGTGGCGTCCGGGCGCCATGCCTGGATCGCCCGTCCCTCCGGACCGCGGAGGCTGCTGGACGGGGCGGACGCGCACCCGGGGACGCCCGTCGCTCTCGGCCCCGAGGAGGCGCCGGCGGAGGACGCGGCGAACGCTGTCCGGGAACTGTCGCTGCTCGTCGCCGACGGGGGCGCCGTCGCGGCGGGAGCGGGCGTCGATCTCGGCGCCGGGTTCCGCTCCGCGCGGCTGGAGGGGGCGCGCGGGGACCAGCGGGACGCGGTCCTGGCCGCGCTGCGGGCGGTCGGCCTCCACGGCGCGCACCGCCTCGGCGACCGGGCCGGGGTGCTCGTCGCGCTCTTCGGGCCCGCGGTCACCAGGCGGGTCGGCGCGGCCGCCGGGCGGGCCGCCGAGGAGGGGCGCTGGGCGGCGCTGCACCTGGCGTCCGCGGCCAGCGACGTCCTCGGACCCGAGCAGCTCGAACAGGTGCTCGCCCTGGAGGCGCCCGAAGGCGTCGACCTCACCCCAGGCGGATCGCCGTCCGTGCTCGCGGGGTACCTGCGGCAGGTGCTCGGGGCGGTGCCCGCGCCCCGCAGGCTCGCGCTGATCCTGGACCTGTGGGAGCGGGTCGCCGAGCACCGGACCGGGCTGGCCCGCCGGGAGGCGCGGCTGGCGACGCAGAGCCGCCGCGACCGGGTCGCCGACCTGCGCAAGCGCCGCCGCCACGACGACGACGAGCACATCCTGTGGCAGGTGCGCATGGACCTGGAGGACGAGCAGCCCTCGCTCGCCGACATCGCGCGCTGGACCCCCGGCCGCTGGTACTGGCACGAGCGCCTCCAGCGCGTCTTCGCGGACGCGATCGCCGCCACCGCGCTGCTCCGGACCGCCGCGGCGGTCGCCGACCACGGCCTGGAGGACGGCCTTGGGCGGTCGGCCCCGGTGCTGCGCGCGGCCGCGTCCCTGATGCCCGACTGGGCCGCCGGGAAGGCGGCACGGCGCGTGCCGGGGCTGACCGGCCTCCCCACGCGTCCCGGCGCCTACGTCCGCGACCTCGCGCGCAGGCTGGACGCCGCCCGGCCGATGGACGCCAAGTTCGCCGCCTATGTCAGACCGCGGCTGGCCTGCGCCCGCGACTTCGCGCTCGTCATCGTCGAGGACATCGGACGGGTGATGGGCGACATGGTCGGGACCCACGACGCCCTGCTGCGCGAGTGGTCGCCCAGCCTGGAGAGCTGGCGGGAGGCGGCCGGGTACGACCGTCCTCCCGCCGAGTGGGACGGCATCCTGCCGTGGAGCGGGCCGATGCTGGGCGACACCGAGCCGCTGCGCCGCAGGCTCACCCCCGAGCAGGACCCGGCGACCGTGGAGACCGCCGCCGACCTGCTCTGGTACGTCGACCTGATCGACGCCCTCGCCCGGTTGCACGGGCACGAGCGGGCCCAGCCCGCCCCGGGCACCGGCGATCCCTGGTTCGTCCACGACCCGCCGCCGGTCGTCGAGCCGCTGACCCCGCGCCTCGACTCGCTCATGGGCGCCGTCTCCGGCGCGGCGCAGCTGGTCGCGCTCGGCGGCGTCCCGCCCCGGGCGCCCCGCACGTGGGCGGCCCTCACCGCGGGCCTGGCGTCGGCGACCGCGATCGCCGAGGCCCTCACCGGCGACTTCGCCGTCCCCGCGCCGCTCGCCGCCCTGGACGGCGCGGCCGTCCCCGGGACCCGCCTCCGGCTCAAGATCGGCCGCAGTGCCCGGGACGTCGCCGAATGGGCGGACTACATGGGCAACTGCATCGCGGGACCGGCCTACGTCGAGGAGGCCAGGGCAGGCCGCAGCGGCCTCGCGGGCCTCTACGACGCCGACGGCCTGCTGGTCGCGAACGCGGAGCTGATGCCGCTGCGTCCCGCGTCACGGGGCTGGCGCGTCAGCGAGATCGCGGCGAGGTTCAACGACCCGCCGGACGAGACCCTCGAACAGCGCTTCCGCGCGTGGGTCGCCGCGATCCCGGGCGCCGTCGAGGACGAGGCCCCGCAGGCGCCGGAGGAGCTCCCGCCGTCCCGGCCGGCGAGGCGGCGCGCTGCGCCCCGCCTCGTCGAGGAGGCCGGTCCCGCCCTCGGCGAGCTCGCGGTCCGCTCGTGGGCGAGGGCCGCCCCGGAGGCGCTCGACGTCCTCGCCGCCGTGGCCGGGACCGGGCCGGACGCCGCGCTCGCCCGGCTGCGCCGCTTCGGCGGCCCGCAGCTCACCGGCGCCGTCGGCCGCGCCCTGGACGAGGGCGCCACCGATCTGGTCCGGCTCTGGACGGCCTCCGGCCACCGCCCCCTGCGCTCCGCGCTCGACGCCCTCGACCCGGCGCTGCGCGACCGCTACGACCAGCTCCCGCTGCTGCTCGGCGAGCCGCCGCTGCCGAAGACGCTGCGCAGGCTCGTCAAGCTCCCCGCCGTCGCCGACGCGTACTCCCTCGACCTGGTGGCGCGCCGCGTCCGCCGTGCGATCGGGGCGCTCGCCCTCCAGGACGACCCGGTCATCGCCCGCGCCTTCGCCAAGCCGACGGCCGCGCAGCCGCTGTGCGCGCTGGCGGTCGCCACCACCTGCGCCGCGCCGGACACCGGCCTCGTCCCCGTGACGCCGCCGCGCACCACCACCGTCCCCGGCTACCCCGCCACGACGCTGGAGGACGAGGAGGGCCCCTGGCAGCGCGCCCTGCCCGCCGCCCGCGAGCTGGGCGCCGACACCGCCGTGTTCTGGGACGAGATCGCCGAGCACGGACTCCGCGTCCCGGCGTCATGGCTGGCGCACGGCGGCTGGGCGGCGCTCTGGTCCCGCGCCCACACCCACCGCCGCTGACCCGCGGCCCCTCGCGTCGTGATCGAGCCGCCGGCCAGGCCGCGCTCGCCGAACAGGCGCACGTCCAGCAGCGAGGCGTCCCGGCGGCGCAGGTCCC
>NZ_JBEZJP010000296.1:0-10374 GCF_040653175.1 Actinomadura sp. NPDC048032 | reverse complement strand
GCTCGTGTGCGCGTCGGCGGAGCTCGGCCGCCTGCCGTACGCGCTGGTCCCCGGCGCGGCGGGGCCGTTCGAGGCGAGCACGCAGCTCGTCGCGGCGCTGGCCCGTCCGCCCGTCCGCGAGGTCGCCGGGGTGCGGTTCGTGATGCGGCCGGAGTTCGACGTCACGCCCGAGTCGCCAGGCGGCGGGGTCGCGCTGGGACGGGTCCTGGACCGCAACCGCCGCGACGTGGGCCCGATCTCGCTGCCGCTGTCCAGCCTGAACCGGCACACGTTCGTGTGCGGCGCGACCGGCGCCGGGAAGTCGCAGACCGTCCGGTCGCTGCTCGCGGCCGCGTCGGGCGCGGGGCTGCCGTGGCTGGTGGTGGAGCCCGCGAAGGCGGAGTACCGGCTGATGGCGGCGCGGCTCCCGGACGCGGAGGTCGTCACGGTCCGCCCGGGGGACGCCGAGGCGATCGCGGCCGGGATCAACCCGCTCGAACCGGCGACCGGACCGGACGGGCGGCCGTTCCCGCTGCAGACCCACGCCGACCTCGTCCGGGCCCTGTTCCTCGCGGCGTTCGAGGCCGACGAGCCGTTCCCGCAGGTGCTCGCGGCGGCCCTGACCCGCTGCTACGAGCGGCTCGGCTGGGACCTCGCGCTCGGCGAGCCGACCGTGCCGGGCACCGCGCCGCGCTACCCGACGCTGGCCGACCTCCAGGCAACGGCCGAGCAGGTCGTCGACGAGATCGGCTACGGCCAGGAGATCACCGACAACGTGCGCGGCTTCATCCGGGTCCGGCTGTCCAGCCTGCGGCTCGGCACCACCGGGCGGTTCTTCGAGGGCGGCCACCCCATCGACTTCGACGCGCTGCTCGCCCGCAACGTCGTCCTGGAGATCGAGGACGTCGGGGACGACCGCGACAAGGCGTTCCTGATGGGCACCGTCCTGGTCCGGCTGGTCGAGCACCTGCGGCTGCGGCAGCGGCAGGGCGCGCCGCCCGGGCTGCGGCACCTCAGCGTGTTCGAGGAGGCGCACCGGTTGCTGCGCCGCAGCGAGCAGGCCGGTCCCGCGTCCCACGCGGTGGAGACGTTCGCGAGCCTGCTGGCGGAGATCCGCGCGTACGGGGAGGGGCTGATCGTGGCGGAGCAGATCCCGTCCAAGCTCGTCCCGGACGTCATCAAGAACACCGCCGTCAAGATCGTCCACCGGCTGCCCGCGAAGGACGACCGGGACGCGGTCGGCGCCACGATGAACATCACCGAGGGGCAGTCGCAGTTCCTCGTCACGCTCACGCCGGGCGAGGGCGCGGTGTTCACCGACGGGATGGACTACCCGCACCTGGTCCGGATGCCGGACGGCTCGCGCCTGGAGGAGGCCGCGCCGCCCACGGCCTCGCCCCGCGCACTCGTGACCCCCCGCAGCGGGACGTGCGGGCCGGACTGCCACGACTCCCCCTGCACGCTGCGGGACATGCGCACGGCCCAGCGGGTCCTGTCCGACCGTCCCGAGCTGGTGGTGTGGGCGGAGCTCGCCGCCGCCGCCCACCTGACCGGCTGGGGCTCCCCCCGCCCCTCCCCCTCCGTCCTGGACGGGCTGCCGCCCCGGGCCCGCGACTGCGCCGTCTCGCACGCGGTGGACGCGGCCGTCGCGTCCCGCGCCGCCCCCGCCGGTGTGGCCGGCCATCTGGCCGCGATCCTGCGAGGAAGCGCGTGCGCCGCCGACGAGGTGGAGTTCTTCGCCGCCCCGTACCGCTGGTGCCTCCTGCTGGAGGAGCTCGGGGAGGCGCGGCGAGCGGCTCCCGACGGCGGGCGCCATCCGCGGAGCGGGGAGTGGGAGAGCCGCTACGGGCGTGCGATCCCCGGTGACACGCTCGCCGCGCAGTTCCGCGCCGTCAGCGCCTGGTGGGACCGCGACCAGCGCGACGTCGCCGCCCGCGATCTCGCGCTGTGGGGCTCCTCTCACGGGCTGGAGACCGCGGTGGGCGCTCAGCGCACCGACCCCGACTGGCCCGACCGCCTCCGCGAGGCGGCGTCCCCCCTCGGCAACCTCGGCGGCCTCCTCGACTCCTTCGTCGCCGCCGGCTAGGCCGCCCCCGCCCTACCTGCCCGCCCTCCGCGCGTCGACCTCGATCTCGATCTTCATGCGGGGGTCGGCGAGCCCGCACACCTGCATGGTCGCGGCCGGCCGCACCTCGCCGAAGCGGCGCCGCAGGACGGGCCAGCAGGGCTCGAAGTCGGCGCGCTCGGGCAGCAGGTACCGGACGCGCACCACGTCGGCGAACGTGCAGTCCGCCTCCGCGAGCGCGGCCTCGATGTTGCGCAGGCACTGCTCGGCCTGCTCCACCACGTCGTCGGAGATGGTCATGGTGGCGTAGTCGAACCCGGTCGTGCCCGAGACGTGGACCCGGTCGCCGTCCACCACGGCGCGGGCGTACCCGATCCGTTCCTCGAAGGTCGAACCGCTGAGGATCGCGCGTCGTTCCGTCATGGCCGCAAGTATGGAGCGCTCCGGGATCCCGGCCGCCCGCGGGGTCAGGCCAGTTTCTCCAGGCGGTCGGCGGCCTCGGCGGCGCCTCCCGCCGCGGCGAAGGAGTCGCGGACGCGCCCGGCGGCGGCGCGGTGCGGCCCGTCGGCCAGGACGGTCGTGATGGCGGCCCGCAGCCCGTCCGGACGGACGGCGTCGAACGGGACCGCCGTCCCCGCGCCCGCCTTCTCCAGCAGCCCCGCGATGATCGGCTGGTCGTCGCGGACCGGCGCGGCCACGAGCGGGAGGCCGTGGGCCAGCGACTCGCACACGGCGCCGTAGCCGCCGTCGCAGACGACCGCCGACAGCCGTTCGAGGAGCTTGGGCCGGGGAACCTGGTCGCGGACGATGACGTTCGGCGGCACGTCCCCCACCAGGGCGGCCGGCGCCGCGAAGACCGCCTGGACGTCCAGCTCGCGGACGGCCTCGGCGGCGGCCTGGAAGAACCGCTCGCGTGACAGGTCGTCGGCGGCGTCGAGCGAGACGAGCACGGCGGGCCGGCCGTCCAGCCGGTCCCACGGGAACGCGCTCGGCGCCGGACGGCCGAGGACGGGCCCCACGAAGGCGAAGTGGTCGGGGAAGAAGGAGATGTCGCCGAGCAGCGCGCCGGTGGCGAAGACCAGCACGAGGTGGTCGGAGAAGCGCAGGTCGAGCAGGTCGTCGATGCCGTGGTCGAGCTGGAACCCGCCGATCCGCTCGCGCACCCGCCGCTCGTCCTCCGGCCGGTCGGCGAGCGGGCGGGTGAACTCGGCCGGCGTCGCCGCGGCCGTGGCCCAGGGGATCTCGCGGCGCCGGGCCGCGACGGGCGCGGCGAGGACGAGCTGGTCGCCGACCACCGCGTGCGGGCGGAACCGGTCGACCGCCGTCTCGACGCCGGGCAGCATCGCGTGGCCGAGAGGGACGAGGAACTCCTCCCAGAAGCGCGGGTCGGCGGGACCGCGCCCCCGGATCCGGTCGTCGCACAGGCGCGCCGCGTCGCCGTCGTCGAGGGCGCTGAAGATCCGCGAGCGGGGGCGCAGCCGGGGTTCGAGGGACGCGCGGTGGCCCGTCCAGGCGATCTTGTGGCCGCGGCGGGCGAGCTCGGCGGCGACCGCGGCGACCGCGGCGACGTGCCCGGCGAGCGGCGGGACCGCGAACAGGAAGCGGCGCGGCGAGGTGCACGCCCGCGCGACCCCGGGATCGCCCAGCAGGGACGGCACCCGGACACGGCGGGCGCTCACCGGGCGGCTCCCGCCGGTGTCCGGGGCTGGTCGACGTCGTTCATACTCGGCTCTCCTCCATGTCCGTCGCGCCGGACGCGGCCGTCCAGGCCACGACGTGTCCTTCGACTTCGCGGGTCTCCACCGTGGTGACCGTGCCGTCCGCCGCGATCAGGAGCCGTTCGGCGTCGGCGACGGTCACGACCAGTTCGGGGCGGTCGGTTCCGGTGCCCGTGCCCCGCAGCACCGCCTGGAGCACCGCCTGCTTGGCCGCGCGGATCCGCGCGCCCTCCCCGTTCGGGGCGAGCCCGATGCCGGCCGGTTCGCGGCCGGACCTGACCAGGGCCACGCCCAGGTCGGCGTCCGCGGCGATCGCGAGCGTGAGCGGCTCCTCGAACGGCCCCGTCACGTCCGGGCCGTCCCGGACGGTGAGCTCGGCGGGGAACAGCGGCCCGTGGCCCTCGCGCCACAGGTGGTGGCGGACGGCGTCCTTGGCGGCGATCCGTCCGAGCAGCCACGGCCCCTGCGCGAACGGGGGAAGGGCCTCGTACTCGGCGCGCTCGGCGGCGCAGAGGTACTGGCGCATCAGCAGGTCGCGGGACGCGGTGCCGTCCCACCGCTTGCGGGCCAGGCACCAGCGGCCGGGTTGCGGCTCCCCCGTTCCGGACACCTCGGGGGTGAACTTCATCCGCCAGAGCGCCTCGTCGGTGTAGAAGCGGTGGGTCGTCCATCCGTCGACGCGCCCCCACACTCTCCCGCTCTCCGTGACCATCTCCGCCGAGCAGCGCATGGTGGTGTCGGTGAGGGACTGGTTCCAGATGGTCGTGTCCAGGTTCTCCCCCGGGGACGGGGTGGGCCCGTAGAGGGCGACCCGCTCGATCCCCACCGGGAAGACGGTCTGGTTGGTGTCGCCGTACACCTGGATCCAGTGGGCGCAGAGCTGCCCTGCGCCGTCCATGAGCGCGCCCGGCGTGGGCAGCGAGGTCAGGACGGCTCGGACGCCGTCCTCCGCGAGCGCCGTGATCTCGGTGACGCCGCGGAAGAGGGGGCCGTGGTGCATCCAGCGCTCCTCGTAGAGCCGCTCGGCGGTGACGATGGGCGGCCCCTCGATGCTCAGCGGCGTGCGGTCCGGCAGGGGCGGCGCCGGGTAGCGCTCGGCGAGCAGGACCGTCCCGTCGGCGTGGCCGTTGACGACGACCTTCACCTTGCGGGGCCGCCCCGCCGACTCGATCAGGTAGGCGCGGATGTCGGCGGCCGTCGGCGGGGCCGCGACGAGCCAGCGGACCGCGCGGACGTTCTCGTACCCGACGACCACCAGGTCGGGCAGGAGCTCGCGCGCCGTGTCGGCCATGACCTCCAGGAGCCCCGCCAGCGGAACGACCGGGAACCGGTCGGCCATGTCCGGCCAGTCGGGGGGCTGCGGGACGAGGCAGTGGTCGCGCAGCCACGGCATCGACTCGACCGAGAAGACGCGGGAGACGTTCAGTTCGGCGGCCACCGGCGAGACGTCCTCGCCCGGGACGGGCGGGGGCGGGGGCCCGCCCCCGAGCGCCTCCAGGACCGACTGCGCCCCGCTCGCGGCGTCGTCGAGCAGGGCCTCCAGCTCGGCCAGCACGGGGTCGTCCGCGGGCAGCGGCGGAACCCCGCGGCCGAGCCGGACGGGCTCCACGGCCCCGTCCAGGCTGACCAGCGGCGTCCCGAGGTCCAGGCGCATGCCCCTCGTCGAGGGCGGGGACGGCGAGGACGCGCCGTAGCCCTCGGTCCACAGCGCGGCGACGACGCGGCGGAGCTGGGCCATCCCGTCGCGCTTCGGCACGTTCACGGCCAGGGCGAGGTGCTCGCGGCCGCCGAGGCGGTCGGCGACGAACTCGGTGAGGCCGCCCGGCCCGACCTGCACGAACGCCCGCACGTGCGCCGCGCCGTACAGCTCCTCGACCAGGTCCCCGAACCGGACGGGTTCGAGCAGGTGGCGCGCGACCAGCTCGCGGACCTCGGCGGGGCGGCGCGGGAACGGCGCGACCGCGGTCGCCGACCACAGCGGGACGCGGGGCTCGCGGATGTCCAGCGCCTCGAACGAGCGCCGCAGCGGCTTCTCGTACGCCTCGGCGAGCGGGGTGTGGAAACCCCACCGGAACGGCAGCTCCCGGCCGAGCACCCCTTCGGAGGCGAGCCGCCCCAGGACCTCGCGGACCTCCCGGGCCGGGCCGCACACCACCGACTGGTGCGGGCAGTTGTCGTGGCTGACGACGACGCCGGACCGCGCGCCCACGGCCTCCCGCACCCGGGCCGCGCCGCAGCCGAGCGCCGCGTACACGGCGTCGGGGACGTCCAGGGCCTCGCCGTCGAGCGCGGCGAGGAGCGCCTCGACCTCGTCCGCGTCGCACACGCCGGCGGCGGTCATCGCCGTCCACTCGCCGAGGCTGTGGCCCGCGACGACGTCGGGCTCGACGCCGAGCCGGCCGAGCGCCGCGGTCAGCACGCGGCCGGCGCGCAGCACGTCGGCGGCGTGCCCGGCCAGGTCCGTGCGGCCGGTCAGCGCGGGCGCCGGCATGCCGAAATGCGCGGCGACGTCGTCCACCCGCGGGTCGAAGGCGGCCTCGAACCCGGGGTACAGGAACGCCAGCCGCCCGCCGCCCGCGAGGAGGGGGCGGGGCGCGAACCACACGTCGCTGCGTCCCCGCCAGGCCGTCCCGCGCTGGACGAGGGCGCGCGCCAGGTCGAGCCTGCGCGGCGTCGGGCCGACGATGGCGAGACGGCACGGAAGGTCGGGGACGTCGTCGCGGACCCTGGCGAGAAGCTCCTCGTCAGGGGCGGCCAGGGCCTCGGACAGTTCCTCGGGCGTGCGCGCGGCCAGGCGCAGGACGCCCTCGTCCGACGGCGGCGCGTCGAGCCTGCGCCGCCGCGGCCTGCGGGCGGCGGGCGGCTCCTCCAGGACCACGTGCGCGTTGGCGCCGCCGAACCCGAACGCGTTGACCGCCGCCCTGCGGGGGCCGCCCTCCCGGGCCCACTCCGCGGCCTCCCGGACGAGCCGCAGCCGCCCGCCGTCCAGCGCCGGATGCGGGTCGTCGACGTGCAGCGTCGGCGGCAGGACGCCGTCGCGCAGCGCGAACGCGGCCTTGAGCAGCCCGGCGATCCCGGCGGCCGGCATCGCGTGCCCGATCATCGACTTGACCGTGCCGAGGCCGATCGGCGGGCCGGCGGCGCCGAAGACCCGGCGCAGCGTCGCCAGCTCCGCCTCGTCGCCCGCGGGAGCGCCGGTGCCGTGCGCTTCGATCAGCCCCACCGCGCCGGGTGCGGCCGGGTCCAGGCCCGCGTCCCGCCACGCCCGCTCGACCGCCAGGACCTGAGACCGCGGACCGGGCGCTTGACGATCCGCGTGACCTCGTAGCCCGGCGCCTTCTCCAGGCACGCCGCCAGCTCCGCGTCGATCACCACCGCGCCCGGCCGGGCGAGCGAGGTGAGCCGGGCCGCGAGGTTCACGGTCGTGCCGAACACGTCGCCCATCAGCGGCAGGACGGGCCCGTGGGCGACGCCGACCCGCACGTCCGGGACCTCGGTCTCGTCCTGGATCGCCGCCGCCACCGTCAGCGCGATCTCCGCGCCGATCTCCGGCGTCGCCGCGCTGAACAGCACTTCGTCGCCGAGCGTCTTGACCAGCCGGCCGCCGCAGGAGGCGATGATGTCCGCGGCGGTCTCCTCGAACCACTCCACGACGCGGGCGAGCTCGATCTCCTCCAGCTCCCGGCTGACCTGGGTGAAGGAGACCATGTCCGCGAACCCGACCGTGGTCATCGGCCGGCCCGCCGAATCGCCGTTCTCCCGGCTCGCCGCCGCGGCCAGCGCCCGCGTGCCCGCGGCCGCGAGCTGCCGCCGCCAGGCGTGCAGGACCAGCGGCTCGAAGTCGCCGATGTGCTTCTCGGCGATGTCCACCACCGTGTCCACCGCCTCCGCGGACGGCGTCTCGGTCAGGTCCTGCGTCAGCATGCTGCGCAGCAGGTTGACATGCCACTCGGCGAGCCGCGTCATGGTCTGGCCGAACGCCCTGACCAGCCGGATCACGCCGTCCTCGTCCAGGATCCCGTCGTCGACGAGCCGGCGGAGCCGGTCCAGCGCCGCCACGTCGCCCTCGGTGTAGGCGATCGTCTCGTCCGGCATCGACGGGTAGCCGAACGCCCGCCAGATCCGTCCGGCGAAGTCCCGCGACACGCCGGACAGCCGGACCGCCTCGACGCGGTTGTACCGCAGCTCGCCGCCCAGCAGGAGCTCTTCGATCTCCTTCGGATCCGGCAATCCGGCCGCCATCATCCGCCCCTCAGTCCGCGGCCGCCGTGGGCCGTGGCGGCGGCGTCGTGAATCGGTACCCGCACATATCGTCGCAGATCAGCATCAACGTCAACGGACGGATGCCGGATCGCCTCGTCCCGTTCACCGGACGTGCACCACATCGCCCGCACTGACCGCCGTGTCGCCGGCCGGTCCGGCCACCACGAGGCGGCCCTCCTCGTCCACGTCCCGCGCCGTCCCGGTCAGCCGCTCGCCGCCGGGCATCTCCACCCGCACCTCGCGGCCGAGGGTCGCGCACAGGTCCCGGTACGCGGTGCGCAGCCCGCTGCTCTCCGGATCGCCGCCGAGCGCCGTCCACTCCTGGTACCAGGTGCCGAACTCGCGCAGGATCGCGCGCAGCAGCGGCGCCCGGTCGCTGAGCGGCGCGCCCTCGATCGCGAGGGACGTCGCGGTCGGCACTGGCAGCTCCTCCTCGCGCAGGCCCACGTTCAGCCCGACCCCGACCACGAGCCCGCCGTCGACCATCTCGGCGAGGATCCCGGCGAGCTTGCGGTCCCCGACCAGCACGTCGTTCGGCCACTTGAGGCGCACGTCCACCGCGGTGTCGCCGCCCTCACCGCCCTCGCCGCCGTCCCCGAGGAACCCCTCCCCCGCCTGCGACCAAGCGGTCATCCGGCGGAGGGCGGTGGCGACCGCCACGCCGGTCAGCAGCGACGCCCACCCGAACCGCGCCACCGGGACGCGGGGACGCAGCAGCATCGAGAACGTCAGGCCCGACCGCGGCGGCGCCGTCCAGGTCCGCCCGAGCCGTCCCCGGCCCGCCGTTTGCAGCTCGGTGACCAGCACGGTCCCCTCCGGCGCGCCCTCCCGCGCCCGCTCCGCGAGGTCGGCGTTGGTGGACCCGGTCTCCTCCACCACGCGGACGTCCCGCCACAGCCCGCCCTCCCGCACGAGCGCGCGCCGCAGCGCCGCCTCGTGCAGCGGCGGCCGGCCGAGATCCCCATAACGCGAGTCGCTCACACGACCAATCCAACCTCATCCCGAAGTCGATCTTGGGACCGGCGTCCGGCCGCGGCGGCCGCGCTCGTTAGGGTGCCCCCATGGATGGTGCGACGCTGGATGGTGTGACGCTGCGGCGCGACGGGCACGTCGCGGAGATCGTGCTGGACCGCCCCGAGGCACTCAACGCCCTGTCGACCGCGATGGCCCGGCGCCTCGCGGGCGTGTGCGCCGAGGTCGCGGCGGACGCGTCGGTCCGCGCGGTGGTCCTCAGCGCCGCCGGGGAGAAGGCGTTCTGCGTGGGCGCCGACCTCAAGGAGCGCAACGCGATGAGCGACGAGGAGATCCTCGCGCAGCGCCCCGTCTTCCGCGCCGCGTTCGGCGGCGTCCTGAACCTCCCGCAGCCGGTGGTCGCGGCCGTGCACGGCTACGCCCTCGGCGGCGGCTGCGAGTTCGCGCTGTCCGCCGACATCGTCGTCGCGGACGAGTCGGCCGTGTTCGGCCTCCCCGAGGTGGGCGTCGGCCTCGTGCCCGGCGGCGGCGGAACCCAGCTCGCGCTGCGCCGCCTCGGCCCCGGCAAGGCCGCCGACCTGGTCTTCACCGGCCGCCGCCTCGGCGTCGAGGAGGCCCTCGCCTACGGCCTCGCCGACCGCCGGGTCCCCGCGGGCACCGCCCGCGAGGAGGCCCTCGGCATCGCCGAAGTCATCGCCGGCAACTCCCCCACCGCCGTCCGCGCCGCCAAGCGCGCGATGCGCCAGGGCGGCGGCGCCGCCCTGGAAGCCGCCCTCGACCTCGAAGAGAACGCCTGGCGCACCGTCGCCTTCTCCGCCGACCGCCGCGAGGGCATCGCCGCCTTCAACGAGAAGCGCAAGCCGGTCTGGCCGAGCTAGCCCCACGGGGGAGACCCCTGGAAGCCCCGTTGCGACGCGCCTGCCCGCGCCCCGGCTGAGGTTCTAGGTGAGGGTGTCGGAGTGGCCTGCCTTCAGGCGGGGCCACTGGGCCATCGGGCGGCCGTCGGCGCGGAAGAAGCCGCCGTCGACCGACCCCTCGCGCGGCCAGCCTTCGGGAGAGTCCTCCCAGGTGAAGTACGTGCAGCCGTCGCACTGCTCGGCGGCGGGCCTGCCGGCGGACCACACCATGTAGTACGCGATCGGCTGGCGGCGGCCCTCGAAGGCGTCCGGCAGCGTCACGGGGCCGCAGTCCTCGGCCAGGTCCCAGTCGCCGGTGGCCGCGATCAGGGCCTTACGGGCCGGGGGGCACCTGTTTGGCCATGTGGACGATGCCCCGGCCGCCGATGGTCTCGCGGCCCGTCTCGCGGTAGGCGAGCGGCATCCGGTACACCTCGGGCGCGTACGGGCCGAACCCCTGCTTGTAGGGCATGTTCTTCGC
>NZ_JBEZJP010000295.1:0-10399 GCF_040653175.1 Actinomadura sp. NPDC048032 | reverse complement strand
AGCGCGGCGGACGCCAGCAGCACGCCCGCGACGTCGAACCGGTGCCGGACGGTGCGGGTGTGGCCGGGCAGGATCGGCACGGCCATGGCCAGCACGCGGTTCATGCGTGCGGCCTTGTCGAGCTGGCCGAGGACGGACGGGGTGACGATCGCCGCCGGCGCGGGAGAGACCGCGTAGCCGAACCGCCTGGCGAGCATTCCTGCCTCCGATGACCACGGGCTTCCCCTGCTTTTGATCATCATCCACGCGAGATCCTGAACCCGACAGTCACCTGACAGGAACCGGTCACCGCGGAAGAGGCCTTTCCGGCGCTCCGGCCAAGCCCGTCAGAACAAGCCCGTCAGAAGAGGTCCCAGAAGTCGCCGCGGTCGCGCATCCGCCCGGCGGTCTCCTCCAGGATCACGCGGCCCGAGCGCATGACGTAGGCGCGGTCGGCGATCTTCAGTGCCTGCCGGACGTTCTGTTCCAGCAGCAGGATGCCGAGGCCCTCCTCGTCGGCGAGGCGCCGCAGGCGTTCGAAGATGGCCTCCACGACCGAGGGGGCAAGGCCGAGCGACGGCTCGTCCAGCAGCAGCAACCGGGGCCGGGCCATCAGCGCCATGCCGAGGCTGACCATCCGCTGCTGGCCGCCGGACATCGAGCCCGCCGCCTGCCTCGCGCGCTCGCCGAGGATCGGGAACAGCTCCCCGACGGTCGCGAGGCGCTCCGCCGTACTCGTCCCGGACGGCGCGTTCGCGGCGCCGAGCAGCAGGTTGTCGTGCACCGACAGGTCGGGGAACACGAACCGCTCCGACGGGATCATCGCGGCGCCCGCGGCGACGGCCCTGCGGACGGGCCGGCGCGCGGTGTCCCGGCCGGCGATCCGGACGGTCCCGGCGCGCGGCCGGACCGCGCCGAGCACGGACCGGATCGTGGTCGTCTTGCCCGCGCCGTTGTGCCCCATCAGGGTCACGATCTCCCCCGCCCCGACGCGGAGGCCGACCCCGTGCAGCACCTCCTTGCGGCCGTAGCCGGCGACCAGGCCGCTCACGTCGAGCAGCGGCGCGTCCCGCACCGCGCTGTCCTGACTCATCCGTCCTCCCTGGGCGCGCCCGTCACTGGGCGCCGAAGTAGGCCTCGGCCAGCCGGGCCGAGCCGGTCAGCTCGTCGAGCGTGCCGGACGCGGTGATCTCGCCGAGTTCCATGAAGCAGGTGTGGTCGGCCAGTTGCCGGACCACGTCGAGGTTGTGCTCGACCAGGCAGACGGTGCGGCCCTCGTCCCGGACGGCCGCGACCATGGCGAGCATGGTCTCCACCCAGGCCGCGTCGACGCCGGAGGCCGGCTCGTCGAGCAGCAGCACGTCGGCCCGGGTCGCCAGCGCCCGCGCCAGCGAGACCAGCTTCGCCTGGCCGTAGGACAGCGCGTCGGCCGGCGTCCCCGCCTGGTCGGCCATGCCGACGAACTCCAGCCACCGCATCGCCTGCGCGGCGACCTCGCGGTCCGCCCGGGAGACGCCGCGGCCGGGCACGAACAGGCGGCCGATCCGCTCCCCGGGCTGGCCGGGGACGGCGAGCATGACGTTCTCCAGGCACGTCAGCCGGTTCAGCAACCGGACGTCCTGGAAGGTCCTCGCGAGCCCGGCGCGGACGACCAGGTCGGGGCGCATCCCGACCAGTTCCGCGCCGTTCAGCGTCACCGAGCCGGTGTCGGGGACGACCGTGCCGGTGAGCAGGTTGAACGCCGTCGTCTTCCCGGCCCCGTTCGGGCCGACGAGCGCCGTGATCGTCCCGCGCCGCAGTTCGAGGCCGATGTCCTTGGCGGCGACGATGCCGCCGAACCGCTTGGACAGGCCCTCCGCCCGCAGCACGACGTCGGCCGCGGCGCGGGCGGCCGGGTCGACCGGCCTGAGCGCGGCCTTCACCGGCGGCGCGGGCGACGCGGCGGCCGCCTCCGGCACGGCGGACGCGGCGGCCCGCCGGGAGCGTTCGGGGACCAGGCCCTGAGGCCGGACGAGCATGACGAGCAGCAGCAGGGCGCCGTACAGCACCACCTGCACCAGCGCGGCCTGGGTGCTCTGCACCCCGAGCACCTCGCGCAGCACCGGCTCGATCATCGTCAGCGCGACGGCGGCCGCGATCGAGCCCGCGAGGTTGGCGTTGCCGCCGACGACGACCATCGCGAACACGGCCATGGCGAGCGGGAACCCGAACGCCGACGGGGTCGCCTGGCCCAGCCAGCCCGAGTAGAGGCCGCCGACCAGCCCGGTCAGCCCGCTGGTGATCGCGAAGATGCCGATCTTGTAGCCGAAGGTGTTCTTGCCGAGCGCGCGGGTCGCCACGGCGTCCTCGCGAACGCCCTTGAGCACCAGCCCGTAGGGCGATTCGCCGATGCGCCGGCAGACGGCGAAGACCAGCACGAGCAGCACCGCCGACGGGACCAGCCAGTCCTCCGGCGTCCGCAGGTCCAGCCCGAACAGCCGCAGGCCCTCGACGCCGGTGATGCCGGTGACGCCGCCGAGGGAGTCGAAGGTGGCGAGGACGCCGATGAGCCCGAGCGAGAACGCCAGCGTCATCAGGATGAGGAACTCCTCGGCGAGACCGAGCGCGATCAGCCCGATCACCACGCCGAGCGCGGTGGCGACCAGCACGGCGGCGGCGAGGGAGGCGAGGTAGGGCCAGCCGTGCGCGCCGGCGAGGAAGCAGACGGTGTACCCGCCGACGCCCGCGAAGGCGGCGTGCGCGACGGAGACCTGCCCGGCGTAGCCGACGAGCAGGTTGACGCAGACGGCGAGCGCCGCGAGCAGCAGCGCCTGGTCCAGATAGTTGATCCACATGGCGTCAGGCCTTCCTCAGCGGCGCGGGACGGGCGAGGCGCGGGCGGGGAAGCCGGCCCTTCACCGCCAGGAACGCGAGGTAGGCGGTGAGGACGATGAAGACGGCGGTCTGCGTCCACTGCAGCGGCAGCCAGTTCGACGCCCACTGCTCCAGCAGGCCGAGCCCGACGCCGACGGGCAGGGCGCGCAGCGGGGACGAGCGGGTGCCCGCGAGGAAGGCGACCACGAAGCCGTAGACGACGGTCGAGTCGCCCATGCTCGGCTGCACCGTGTAGAGAAGGCCGTACCAGAGGGCGCAGGCGCCCGAGATGAGCCCGGCGACGGCGAAGCAGACGAGGTTGACGCGGCGGACCCCGATCCCCAGCACGGCCGCGAGGCCCGGGTTGCTGCGGACGGCCTTGATCGAGCGGCCGATCGGGGTGAACGCCAGGAAGGCGGCGAGCCCCGCGACGAGGACCAGGCAGGTGGCCGTCTGCTCCAGCTCGAAGTCGGAGATCCGCACCGGCCCGAACCGGTGCTGCACAACGTCCGGCCCGTAGAAGGGCAGGCTGCTGGTCCCGAACTTCAACTGCAGGAGCGCGATGCCGGCGGTGCTGACGCCGATGGAGGTCACCAGCACGGCGAGCATGGCGCGTTCGGCGGCGCGGCGGGCGACGGGCTCGTAGACGCCGGCTTCGAGCAGCACGCTGACGGCGACCGCCGCCGCGAGCCCGGCGAGCGCCGACGGCCAGAAGGGCGCGCCGAGGCCGTCCATCACCCAGAAGGCGGCGTAGGGGGCGACGGTGTAGGTGAGCGCGTAGGCGAAGTGGAAGCGGGCGGTGACCCCGATGACGAGCGCGAGCCCGGCGCCGAGCGCGGCGTAGAAGGCGCCCCGGACGAGACCGTTGACGGTCAGCTGCCAGAGTTCGCCGCCCAGAAGGTCGTGCATGGATCCTCCCCGGATCGAGGGCCGGGGACGGCCCGTCGCGGGCCGTCCCCGGGAGGCGGCGGTCAGTCGGCGAGGCGGAACTCCTGGCCGCCGACGTTGTAGGTGGCGAGCGTCTCGACCTTGCCGTCCTTGTACTGGAACACCCCCATGGGGCGGCTCGCGACGCCGTGCGTCGCGAGGTCGATCTTGAGGGTGCCGACGGTGGCGGCGTCGCCGCCGTAGACGGAGGCGAACACCGGCTCCTTCTCCAGCGCGGCCTTGAGCTGGGCGCTGTCGGCGGGGTCGCCGCCCGCCGCCTTGACGCGGCGGATGAGGTCCCAGACCAACAGCGTCTCCTCGTAGGCGTTGGCGGCGTAGAAGTCCGCCGGCTGCCCGTAGGCCTTCCGGTAGGAGTCGGCGAAGAGCCTGGCCAGCGGGTTGGCCGGCGCCGACGCGTCGAAGTAGTCCATGGCGAAGGTGAAGCCGTCGGAATCGAGCACGCCCTTGGACGCCTTGACGGCCTCCTGCGTGAACTCGATGCCGACGAGCCGGCTCTTGAGGCCGGCGCTCTTGGCCTGGGCGGCGAAGGCGCCGGGCGACGCGCCGCTGAAGGCCACCCAGAGCAGGTCCGGCGGGTTCTTCTTGATCTTGGAGATCATGCTCGCGAAGTCCTGGGAGGTCGGTGCGACGGTCTCCCACAGGCCGTTGAAGGTCAGGCCGGCGGCGGCGAACTTCTTCGTCAGGTCGGCCTTGATGGCGGCGTTCTGCGCGCCGAGGTCGACCCCGGCGAGCCCGACCGTCCGCGCCTCGGGACGGGTCCGCTTGAACCATTCCAGGGCGCCGGGGACCGCGTCGGACGGCGCGACCTCGCGGGTGCCGTAGAAGTACTTCGTGCCCCGGGTGAAGACCTGGGCCCCGCCGACGCCGTCGAGGGTGAGGATCTTGTTCTTGTCGGTGTCGGCGAGCATCGCGCCGAGGCCGTCCCCCATCGAGCTGATCTTCGCCGGGACGCGCTCGCCCGCCAGCTCGGACGCGGCCTGCTTGGCGGCGACGGGGTCGGGGCCCTTGATGTCCTTGACGCTCGGCTCGATCGTGGGCCCGCCGGCCGCCTTGATCTGCTTGGCGGCCAGTTCGATGGCGTTGCGCATGGACTCGCCGTTGGCGGCGGACGGACCGGACAGGGTGAGCGTCGCGCCGAGCTTGAAGGTGACGTCGCCGCCGAGCGCGGCGCCGTCCTGGAGCTTGAGGACCTTGACGAGGTCGGCGGCCTGGGTCCTGGCGTCGGCGGCGCTGACGCCGGTGTCGCCGGACCCGCAGGCGGCGAGGGTCGCGGCCGCCGTCAGGGCCGCCAGGACGGGGGCGATCAGCCGTCGGCGGCCGAGATCGCTGCGAGGGGTGGGCATGGTGTCTCTCCGTTCCGCCGGCCGACGCCGATGCGTCGCCACGCAGGCGTACGCGCCACAATGGATCCGTACTGATCGCTACACGGACTGGAGCGATCACTACAGGGACGCGTGGCGACCGTACCCATGATGTGATGGTCGACACAACCCCCTGCCGGGGCGCAGTTTCCGAAGGTCAGAGGAGCAAGGTGCAGATGCGCAAGACGGCACGACGCCACCAGCAAGGTGAGGAGTCGAGGCTGCGGATCCTGGAGGCGACCCTCGCCATCGCCGCCGAGCGCGGCTACGACGGCACCTCGATCGGCCTGGTGACGGAGGCCACCGGCCTGCCGCCGAGCTCCGTCTACTGGCACTTCCGCAACAAGGACCAGCTGCTCGCCGAGACCCTGGAGTTCAGCTACCGGCGCTGGCGGGAGACCGCCCCCACCTGGCAGGAGCGCGTCCGGATCGGCGACCCCGCGGAGGAGGTCCGCGACCGGCTCCAGCGGGCCTCGCGCGCCATCGCCGACCGGCCGGAGTTCTGGCGGCTCGGCCTCATGCTGGGCCTGGCGAACCGCCCGAAGGAGCCGGCCGCGCGGCGACGCTACATCGAGGTCCGCGACGAGACCCGCGCCGCCATCCGGAGCTGGTGGGAGCAGGTGCTGCCCGCCGGAGACCCGGAGCGCGGGCGGGACGTCGCCGACCGGATGGCCCGCTTCCACCTCGCGGTCATGGACGGGCTGTACGTCGGCGTCCGCTCGGAGCGGGGCTGGAACCTGGAGCGCATGGTCGACCTGATCGCCGCCGGCGCCTACGCGCAGGCCGTCGCGTGGCTGGGCGAGGCGGCGTGAGCACCGTTCCCCCCGCCTCCCCCGGCCCCGCCGACGACCGGGAGATGTCCCGCGTCCGCATCCTCACGGCCGCCGCCGAGATCGCCGCGGAGTGCGGCTACGAGGGCACCACGATCTCCAAGGTCACCAAGCGCTCCGGCCTGCCGGCCAGCTCGGTGTACTGGTTCTTCCGGGACAAGGACCACCTGCTCGCGGAGGTCGTGCGGCACAGCTTCGAGCAGTGGATCGCCGCCGAGCCGCGCTGGGAGCGCGATCCGCGCGACGAGCGGTCGCTGGGCGAGGGGCTGCGCGACATCCTGGCGCGCTCGACGCGCGGCCTGCCCGGCGCCCCCGACTTCCTGCGCATCGGCCACATGCTCCTGCTGGAGTCCCGCGAGGTCGAGCCCGAGGCGCGCCGGTACTTCCTGGCCACGCGCGACGCGGTCGCGAGCAGCATCGCGGCCTGGTTCACCTCCCAGTTCAGCACCGAGCTGCGGGCGCGCCGCCCCGAGCTGGCGATGGACCTGGCCCGCATCGTGGTGGCCTCGACCGACGGCCTCTTCCTCGCCCACCAGATCGACGCGGCCGGGGATCCGGACGACTTCATCGCGA
Source organism: Actinomadura sp. NPDC048032 (assembly GCF_040653175.1). NCBI lineage: Bacteria > Bacillati > Actinomycetota > Actinomycetes > Streptosporangiales > Thermomonosporaceae > Actinomadura > Actinomadura sp. NPDC048032. Next base: position 3,855 of record NZ_JBEZJP010000295.1, on the reverse strand, counting down.
TCATCGTGGCGATCGTCGAACAGGCGGTCGCGGACGCGGGCTGACCGGGGCGGCGGACCCCCGGCGGAGCGACCCGGCGGAAACGGGCGGTTGTCACACCGGGGGTTCGCATGGCAGTCTCTGTAGCGATCGCTACAGGGAGGAGTTCCCGCCATGGCCCTCACCGCCCACGGCACCGGCGCCCCGGTCATCGAACCCGACCGCTTCCGCCACGTGCTCGGCCACTACCCGACCGGCGTCGTCGTGGTGACCGCCCTCGACCCGGCCGGCGCCCCCATCGGCATGACGGTCGGCTCGTTCACCTCCGTCTCGCTCGACCCGCCGCTGGTGGCCTTCCTCCCCGACAAGGGCTCCAGCTCATGGCGCGCGCTGCGCGCGTCGGGCGAGCGGTTCTGCGTGAACGTGCTGGCCGCCGGCCAGGAGGACGTCTGCCGCGCCGTGGCCGTCCGCAAGACGGACAAGTTCCACGACATCGGCTGGCGCCCGTCCCCCGCCGGAAATCCGATCATCGACGGCGCGGTCGCCTGGATCGACTGCGTCACCGAGCAACTGCACGACGCCGGGGACCACCACATCGTCGTCGGCCGGGTCACGCACCTGCAGGCGGGCGACGAGGAGACGCCGCTGCTGTTCCACCGCGGCGCCTACGGCAGCTTCAACCCGCACTGACCGACCCGCGCCCACCACGCCAGGCCGCGCGCCGCCCAGAGCTTCGTCCCGTCAAGGATTCGGGCCGGTGATGGCCTCCCGAAAGGTTCTGAGCTGGCAATGGAGACGCCGGCTCCAGGCTCCGGCGGCTCGGTCGATTCGCGCGATGCCGTCGCGGGCTTAATTGGCGGATACTTCTCGGGAAAGACCCGAGACGCTTGATCATCCGACTTATATAGTGTGCCGGATGACCCCCACTCTGATGGCGCGAAGGGCCGTCGCCGTACTGGCGACGGCTTTCGTATGTGTGCCACTCGCTCCCGGAGTCTCCTCGGCCGCCGACACATTCCCTTCCCAGGACGCCTGTGCGGTGACGAACAACAACACACCCTCCGGCGACTGCGGTCCTTTCGTCCAGCTCTACGCGGAGAACTTCAACGGCGGTGACGTGCCCGCGGGCGCGTTCAACACGTGCGCCGGTGACGGAGACTTCCGCTGCGCCGGGCTGAAGACGAACTATCCGCATTACTACGACACGCTGGGCGCCTACCCCTCGGGCTGGCCGGACACCGCCACGAGCGGGGCGGACGGGAACGGCGGCCGGACGTTCGGCGGGTACTACCGGCCGGAGAAGGCCGTGAGCGTCTACACGGCGTCCAACGGTGACGGCCAGATGCGGGTCCACATGACCTCCAACGGTTCCGTCAACTCCGTGGCCGCCGTGGTTCCCCGGAAGTGCATGAACCTGCGGTACGGGAAGTTCACCGAACGGTTCGTCGTCCGCACCCGCACCCCCGGCTTCAAGATGGCCCACCTGCGCTACACGCCGAACGAGGTGGACTATCCGGAGGCGGGCGGGAACTTCTCCAGCGACCCCGTGAGCGTCTTCACGCACGGCTTCAAGGAGTCCAGCGCCGACGTGGCGCCCGGCACCGCGTGGACCTCGTGGCACACCTACTCGACGGAGATCGTGCCGGGCTCGCTGCGGTTCTACCTCGACGGCAAGCTGGTCAAGACCGTCAACGCCGACTTCCCCGAGTCGGCCGACTGGATCCTCCAGAACGAGAGCGCGCTCGCCGGCGCCTACGCAGCGGCCGGAGCCTCGGTGGACATCGACACCACGTGGCTCACCTGCTACAAGTACGTGGCTCCCGCGTCCAGCTGATCCACGCCGCACCCGGTGGATCATCCGTCCGGCCGGCTCCCGGCCCGGGGTGGCACCTCGGGCCGGGAGGCCGGCTGAAGGCGATCAGAACACCATCGCGAGCAGGTCGGCGAACAGTTCCTGTTCGTCGATTTCGAGCCCGCGGTTCGTGAACCACGTGGCCATGTTGTGGCAGTCGCGCATCAGGAAGTCCATGCCTTTCGGGTTGCCGACGACGTCGACGACCTGGGGCAGGTCGATCATCACGATCCGCTCGGCCTGGGCGAGGACGTTGTAAGGCGAGAGGTCGCCGTGCGCGAGCCCGGCGCGGGCCAGTTCACGCATTCCGTCGCGGAGCTGCTCGAAGTACACGCCGAGCAGCTCTTTCGAGGGGCGGACCTGGGCGAGCCGGGGCGCGGCGCCGCCCTCGCCGTCGTCGATGAACTCCATCAGCAGTTCGGTGCCGTCCACCTGCACGGGATAAGGCACCGGGACGCCGGCCTTCCACAGCCGGTTGAGGGCGTCCCATTCGGCGTGCGCCCACTGGCCGGCCGCGACACTGCGCCCGTGCGAGGTCTTCTTCGCCATCGCCCGCCGGTCGCGGCTGTTGCGGGTACGGCGGCCTTCGACGTACGACGTGCTGCGGTGGAAGGACCGGTGTTCCTCGGTGCGGTACCGTTTCGCGGCCAGCAGCGAGGACTTCGCCGGGTTGTCGCCGATGGCTTCCACAGCCCGCTCGAGCAGGAAGACGTCGGCTTCCTTGCCGGTTTTGAGGATGCCGAGCTCCGTATCGATCGCAGCCTGTTCCGTGACGACCCACGAGGGGCGCGGTTCCGGGCCGCGTGAGCCGCGCTCGACGTCCAGCCAGTTGGACCACCGCTGATCCGGGCCCAGCTCCTCGTCGACCGAGTGGAACTCGAACTCGAAGGCGCCGGCCGGACCGGGCGGGGGCTCATCACCAGCGAAACCGGACGAGCGGGAGTGAAGGTCGGAGTAGGTATCAGAGGTTTCGTACTCGGAAGACAACGGATGCGCTCCTGAACAAGAAGGGACTGATGCGGACATGCCGCAGCACAGTGACGGACATTCGTCAGCCCTCCTTAGTCCAGGCAGCGTTCGTCGCCGCTCAATCGCCCCAGCATGCACGCCCGTTCCGGACACCGCAACGCATTTACCGGGGTGGGGATCGCCTGCGAGTCCCGGGGTCAGAAAGTGGCGATCGGGTTGACCGGGCTGCCGGACGTCCCGGCGAAGCGGACCGGCGCGACGGCCAGTTGGAAGTCCCACTGGCCGAGCTCGGCAGCCGTCGCCGCGCACGCCTCCAGGTCGCAGTTGTCGAGCAGCCACAGGCCCATCGCGACGAGGCCCACGGCGTGGACCGGCATCAGCACGTCCTCGTACCCCGACGGCTGGACGTCCTGAGGGGTGTCGGCGCCGATCAGCGCGACCTCCCGTTCATGCAGCCACGGCAGGCAGGACGCGTGCCAGCCGGCCTGCTTGAATCCACCGGCCTGACCGGCCTCGTGCCGGACGCGGCCGTAGCCGGTGCGCAGGAGAACCGCATCGCCGGATCGCACCCGCACCCCCTGGCGCCGCTCGGCCTCCTCCAGGTCCTCGGGAAACACCCCGTCCCCCGGTTCCAGCCACGGCACGCCGCGGACCCCCGCGATGTCCAGCAGGACGCCACGCGTGATGATCCCGTTCGCCGCCGCCGTGACGGCCGCCCACCCCGATCCCGTCGCGGCGTCGACCAGCGAGTGTGACCGCCCGTTGTACATCGTGCCGTTCCAGAAGATGTGGCACGGTGAGTCGACGTGGGTGAGGGTGTTGCCGTGGAACGTGATGCCGAGCCGCTCGGACGAGAAGCCCCAGCGCCGGTCCTTATGGAAGGGCGCCGGCATGTTCTCGGCACCGGGCATGTCGGCGGCGCACGGGCACGTCGTCGTCGACCGCTCCATGTCCTCCGGTACGGCGACCTCCCATGCGCACGACACGCTCCTGCCGTGGCGCACGGCCCGCGCCGCCGCCAGCCGGACGTCGTCGGTGATGTGGTTCAGAGTGCC
>NZ_JBEZJP010000294.1:0-10411 GCF_040653175.1 Actinomadura sp. NPDC048032 | reverse complement strand
GCAGGGCGCGGCGAGCAGCGTCCCGGCGGCGCAGTACTTCACCCCGCGCGGCATCGACCAGCGGTTCATGGTGGACGGCCTGGAATCGCTCAGCGACGTCGTGGAGGGCATCACCGGGGTCCGGCAGGGCGAGACCGTCCCGGACGCGGTCGTCCGGCGGGCGGACCAGATCGAGCTGGTCGACATGACCGCCGAGGCGCTCCGCCGGCGGCTCGCGCACGGGAACGTCCACACGCCGGACGAGGCCGCCCTGCCGCCCGGCTACTTCAGGACGGGCAACCTCAGCGCCCTCCGCGAGCTGGCGCTGCTGTGGGTGGCCGGCCGCGTCGACGAGGGGCTGGCCCGCTACCGCGACCAGCACGGCATCACCGAGCCCTGGGAGGCGCGCGAGCGCATCGTGGTGGCGCTGGGCGGCGGCCCGGAGGGCGATGCGCTGCTCCGCCGCGCGGCCCGCATGGGCGCCCGGGCCGGGCGGGCGGACCTCCTCGCCGTCCGGGTGGTGCGCAGCGGCGGTCTCGACGAGGGCTCCGCGGCCGCGGTCGCGCGCCAGCGCGCCCTGGTGGAGAGCATGAACGGGACGTTCCACCAGGTGGTGGGCGACGACGTGGCGACGGCGCTGCTGGAGTTCGCCCGCGGCGTCGGCGCCACGCAGCTCGTCGTGGGGGCCGGGCGCCGTTCCGGCCGGCGGCGGATCCTCGCTCACGGGATCGGGAGCGCCGTGGCCAGGAAGTCCGGTGACTTCGACGTCCACATCGTCGGCCACGAGCACGCCGGGAGGCGCGCCGGCGCCACCCGCGCGAGCGGCCCGGCGCTGAGCCGCCGGCGCAGAGGGGCGGGCTGGGCGCTCGCCCTCGCCGGCCCCCCGGCGCTGACCGCCCTGCTGGCCGGGACGGGCCTGCGGTTCGGCCTGGTCATCGACATCCTGCTCTACCTGGTGCTGGCCGTCGGAGTCGCCCTCGCCGGAGGGCTGTGGCCGGCGGTGGCCGCCGCGGTGCTGGGCAGCCTGCTGGCCAACTGGTTCTTCACCCCGCCCTTCCACACCCTCACCATCGGCGACCGCGACAACGCGCTCGCGCTGGTGATCTTCGTCGGGGTGGCGGCGGCGGTCGCCTCGGTGGTCGACCTGGCCGCGCGCCGGGCCCGGCAGGCGGCGCAGAGCGGCGCGGAGGCCGAGACCCTGAGCATGCTGGCGACCAGCGTGCTGCGCGGAGAGAAGGCGCTGCCCGCCCTGCTGGAGCGGGTCCGCGAGACCTTCGGCGTGACCTCGGTCGCGCTGCTGGAGCGGGCGGGGGACGGCTGGACCGTCCTGGGGTCGACCGGCTCCGACCCGTGCCCCGACCCCGACCGGGCCGACGCGCAGGCCAGGGTCGGCGCGGGCGAGGGCGCGGACCGGAGCGGCGAGACCGTGCTGGCCCTGCGCGGGCGCGTCCTGCCCGCCGCGGACCGGCGGGTGCTGTCGGCGTTCGCGTCCCAGGCCGCCGCCGCGCTGGAGTGGCGGCGGCTGGCCGAGGAGGCCGGGCAGGCGCGTCGCCTCGCCGAGGGCAACAAGATCCGTACTGCGCTGCTCGCCGCGGTCTCCCACGACCTGCGCACCCCGCTGGCCTCGATCAAGGCGGGGGTGAGCAGCCTGCGCCAGACCGACGTCGACTGGGACCCCGAGGACGAGGCCGAACTGCTGGCCACCGTCGAGGAGTCGGCCGACAGGCTCGACGGCCTCATCGGCAACCTGCTCGACATGAGCCGCCTGCAGACGGGCGCCGTCTCCCCGCTGACCCAGCCGGTCGCCCTGGAGCAGGTGGTGGCGCCCGCCCTCCAGGGCGTCCCGGCCGGCCGGGTCGAGGTGGACGTCCCGGAGACGCTCCCGCCGGTCCTCGCCGACGCCGGGCTGCTGGAGCGGGCGCTGGCCAACGTGGTCGAGAACGCCGTCCGGCACAGCGCGGGCGCCGTCACGCTGCGGGCCGGCGAGGTGCGGCCCGACCGGGTCGAGATCAGGGTCGCGGACCGGGGCCCGGGGGTGCCGGAGGCGGCCAAAGAGCAGATCTTCGCGCCGTTCCAGCGCCTCGGGGACGCGCCCCGGGGCACCGGGGTGGGGCTGGGCCTGGCCGTGGCCAGGGGGTTCACCGAGGCGATGGGCGGCGCCCTGCGGGCCGAGGACACCCCGGGCGGCGGCCTCACCATGGTCTTCGCGCTGCCGGCCGCCGGCGCGTGCGGGAACGGCTCCGCGGCCGGCGGCGAGGACGGGGGGCCACGGTGACGCGCGTACTCCTCGTCGAGGACGAGCAGCAGCTCGTCCGGGCGCTGCGCATCAACCTGCGGACGCGCGGCTACGAGGTGGACACCGCGCCCGACGGCCGCACCGCCCTGGACCTGGCCGCCCGGCGCCGGCCGGACGTGGTGGTGCTCGACCTCGGACTGCCCGACATGGACGGCGTCGACGTGATCCAGGCGCTGCGCGGCTGGCTGAACGTCCCCATCCTCGTCCTCTCCGCGCGGCACGCCTCCGAGGAGAAGGTCCGGGCCCTGGACACCGGGGCCGACGACTACGTCACCAAGCCGTTCGGCATGGACGAGCTCCTGGCCCGCCTCCGCGCGGCGGTACGCCGGGCCGCCCCGGCCGAGCCGGCCGCCGCCGTGGTGGAGACCGGGGCCTTCACCATCGACCTGGGCGCCAAGCGGGTCACCAGGGCGGGCCGGGAGGTCCGCCTGACGCCCACCGAGTGGAACATCCTGGAGGTCCTGGTCCGCAGCCCCGGCGCGCTGGTCGGCCAGCGGCAGCTCCTCCACGAGGTGTGGGGCCCCGCCTACGACAAGGAGACGAACTACCTGCGCGTCTACCTCGCCCACCTGCGCCGCAAGCTGGAGCCCGACCCGGCGCGCCCCCGCTATCTGATCACCGAGCCGGGCATGGGCTACCGCTTCGAGCCCTGACCCGCGACGGCGCGGCGAGGACCGTCCGGTTCCCGCCGTTCCTCAGCCCTGCCGCCTGCCGACGGCCTTGCGGATCGCGTCCCGGGTGCGGTCGGCGACGGCGGCGAACGGCCCCGCCACCAGGTTGGCGGGGGCGGACTCGAACCCGACGTGCGGCCGGGTGGGGGCCACGGCTTCGGCGGCCTTCACCGCGGTGGCCATCCTGCGCAGATCCTTCTCGGTGGCGTGCCGCCGGATCTGGGGGAACTCCTCTTCCTCCTCGTGCCGGGCGTGGTCCATGACGGACAGGCGCAGGTCGCCGAGCCGCTGGAGGAAGTCGGAACTCGTGGGGCCGAAGTAGTCGACGTCCGACAGGAGTTGCTTGGCCTGGTTCTCTTCGGCCAGGCGGGCGGCGACCACGTCCTGGCCCCGATCGATGTGACGGCGGGCGAAGGGGTGCACGACCTCCTCCTCGGCGGTCTCGTGCACGGCCAGCAACCGGCGCAGCCGGTCGAAGGCCTCGGCCCGCTCGTGCCCGGCGGAGGCCTCGACCCGGTCGAACAGCCGCCGGATCTCCGAGTGCTGCCTCAGCAGGAGGTCGACGACGTCGCCGGGCGCGGCTTCTGATCGCTCACTCATCTTCCCCCCTGGAGAGTCGACGGCGATGGTTGGCCCCTGCCCCTCCTGCGCCGTCGAAACATCCTCCCCGGCACGCCGGTCGCGCACGGTCAGAGGGCGGGGCCGGGCGGTGTCCAGCGGGCGTTCTTCGAGGGGACCCCGAAGTCGGATTTGAGTTCCTGCGGGATGGCGTAGTGCATGACGCGCCCGCGCGTCAGGGAGGACAGTTCCAGCATGGTGACCAGGTGGCCGAGCCGGTCGGAGATGTGCTCGGCCCACGGCCCGCGGTCCTCGACCCATTCCAGGGCGCCCAGCAGGGCCGGGGCGAGCCCGATGAAGGAGTCGAACCGCGAGCGGGGGACCTGGAGCCAGTCCGCGGACGTGTCGCCGATGAGGTAGCGGATGAGCGCGGGCACGATCGGGTCGAGCAGCGTCCCGGGGACGACCTCCTCGTACATGTCGATCAGCTGCCGGGTCAGGTGCGCCCCCTCGGGGGAGGGGCCCATGTGGCGCACCATGTACCGGTCGGAGAACTCCCGGGCCGCCTCCAGGTCCGGGGGGATGGTCGCGGGGTCGATGCCGAGGATCGTGCCGACGACGCGCCAGGCGTAGTAGTAGGCGTCCGCGCCTTCGGCGGTGATGTGGACCCCCATGCGGTGCAGGGCGTCCAGGACCTGGATGCTGAACATCATCAGCCCGCCGAGCATGTCCTCCTGGCAGATCGCGACGGGCTCGGGCCAGCGGTTCTCCTCCCTCAGGTGGCGGCGGATGGAGGCGTGCAGGAGCCGGACCTTCTGCGCCGCCGGCAGGAACCGCCCGCCGGCCTGGAACGCGTCGGGCCGCATGAGGTAGACGGTGAACTGCCCGGTCTCGGCCATGCGGCGGGAGGGGTAGGCCAGCGAGTGCGTGGCCGACAGGAGCCTGGCCACGTGCGGGACGACGTAGCAGGCCGGCATCGCCGCGAACGACAGGGCGGTGGAGACGTGCACGTCGTTGTCGACGAAGAACTGCCGCGCCTGCTCCATGACGCCCCAGTCGACCCAGTCCGGCGGGGTCGCCGTCGCCTCGAGGTAGTCGCGCGCCGCGTCGGGCAGGCCGTCGGGAAGCGCTTGGCCGGAGGTCGTGAACCAGCGCATGAGGGTGTTGTACCTGCCCACCTGCCCGCCGCCGAACAGCGCTTCGACGGTCGCGTCGGCGAGCGGGTCGCCCTTCAGCCGCAGGGCGTCCATGTACCGGTCGGTGTACTCAGTCATCGGCGGTCACCTCGCTGATCAGTTGGGCCAGGGCGTCGGCGGCGTCCGGCCGGAAGCCGGCGAGCGCCGCGCGCGCGGCGTGCGCGCGTTCGTCGATCATCTGCCGGACGCGGTGCGGCGCCCGGGCGCGGAGCATGATCTCCCGGATCTCGGCGGCGCGGGCCGGGGTGAGCGGTCCGTCCAGCAGGTCCCGCAGGCGCCGGCGGTCGGGCTCGCACGCCTCGGTCAGGGTCAGCGCGAGCAGGGCGGTGGGCTTGCGGCCGGCCAGGTCGTCCAGCGGCGACTTGCCGGTCCGGCGCGGGTCGCCGAACACGCCCCACAGGTCGTCCCGCAGCTGGAACGCCTCGCCGAGCGGCCGGGCGTAGGCGGCCAGCGCGTCCAGGGTCGGCGCGGCCGCCCCGCCCAGCACCGCGCCGATCCGCACGGGCCCCTCGACGGTGTAGGAGCCGGTCTTGAACCGCACGATCGTCAGCGAGCGGGCCACGTCGGGCGCCGCCCCGGTCCGCAGGATCTCCAGGCACTCGCCCGCCACCAGCTCGCGGCCCATCGCCGTCCACAGCGGCACCGCCCGGCCGAGGAAGGCCCGCGGCAGGCCCGAGGAGTGGAACAGCTGCGCGGCCCACGCCACCAGCAGGTCGCCGACCATGATGGCGAGGCCGTCGCCGAGCCTCTCGTGCGCGCTCGGCCGCCCGCGCCGCATCGGGCTGCGGTCGATGACGTCGTCGTGGACGATCGCCGCGGCGTGCACCAGCTCCAGCGCCGCCGCCGCGCGCACGGCGGCGTCGGTGTCGGGCTGTCCGGCGGCGCGCCACCCCCAGTAGCAGAACGCCGGGCGGATCCGCTTGCCCCCGCCGACCGAGACGCGCAACTGGTCGGCGACGGGCGCCAGCTCGCCGTCCAGGGCCAGCAGCTCGGCGACCTCCGCCTCGACGAATTCCTCCAGCGCCCGGTCGACGCGGGTCCGGAGGTCAGCCATCCTGGAGCCGTGTGGCGGCCTGACGGGCCAGGATCTCCATGTGCGCCTCCGGAGCCGCGCCGTTGCGCCGCAGCGCCAGCTCACCGCGTGCGCGGAGCTCCTGCCGCACCTCCGCCGGACCGGGCATGCGCCGGGTCAGGCCCCGCAACCCCTCCGCCACCACGTCGGCGACCCCGGCCGCCAGGCAGAGCACCTCGTTTCGCGAACCGGCTCTTCCGTCAAACTCCGCCATCATCACCTTCCGCTCCCTTGTAGTCGCAGTCAGTGATATCAGGAAAGCGGTGGGTCACCCCCGAAACGGGGTGGCAGGACTGCCTCGCCGCCGCACAAGGGAATAGTCACTCCCCGGCCGTTGCGATGCGGGGCCCGACTCGCGCGCCAGCATGGACGGGCGGCGTCTGGTTATGAGTGACCAGGTGACGTGCTCGGGGAGTACACCTCGTGGTCGCGCAGCGGGCCGACGGTCAGGCCGCCGGCGCGGCAGGTCGCCACCACGCCGGGCAGGGCGCCGAGGGACGCTCTCCACGCGCCCGGCGCCGAGGTGGCGTCGCTGTCGTGCAGGAGGAGCGTCGCGCCCCCCTCCAGGCCGGGGGAGAGCGTGGCCTGCACGGAACGGGGCGTCGCGGAGGCCGTCCAGTCCTTGCCCCAAGCGGTCCACAGGACGGGTTTCAGGCCGTCGCGGTGGGCCGCGAAAAGGGCCTCGGCGGTGAGGACGCCGTACGGGGGGCGATACCAGGAGGGGGCGGTGCCGCAGACGTCCTCGATGAGGCGGACGGTGCGGCGCACCTCGGCCGAGACGCGGCCGGGGCGGGACCTCAGGGCGTTGCCGTGGTGCCATCCGTGGACGGCGATCTCGTGGCCTTCGGCGACGATGCGCCGGCCCAGGGACGGGTCGCGCTGGAGCATCGCGCCGAGGACGAAGAACGTCGCGTGGCAGTCGAGACGGGCCAGCTCGTCAAGGAACAGGGGCGTGGAGCGCGCGTCGGGCCCGTCGTCCAGGGTGAGCGCGACATGCCGGGCTCCGCCGCGGCCGGCGAGCCGGGGGGTCAGGAGGCGGACGGGCGGAAGCCAGGTCGCGGCGGGCAGGGCGTGCGCCAGGAGGACCCCGGCGAGAGCCCGCGTCAGGTGCGACATGGGACCAGTTTCACAGGGGGATCGATCGTATGGGCAAGCGAGTCCTCATCCTCTCGGCCGCCATGGGAGCGGGCCACGACGCCGTCGCCGGGGAGCTGGCGCGCCGGATCGCGCCGTGGGGCGTGGAGGTGTGCGTCGTCGACGTGCTGGACCTGGTGCCGCTGCGCCTCGGGCACGGGCTCAGGCGGATGTACGGGGCGATGCTCCGCGGGGCTCCGTGGCTGTACGAGTGGATCTACCAGGTGTTCTTCGTGGCGCCGCGCCCGCCGCCCGCCTCGCCGCTCACGGTGCTGATCGCCAGGGGGCTGGAGCGTCGGGCGGCGGAGCTGCCGCCGGACGCGGTGGTGTCGACCTTCCATGTCGCGGCGCAGGCCGCGGGGTGGATGCGCCTGCGCGGGCGGCTGGAGGTCCCGTCGCTCGTGCTGGTGACCGACTTCGCCGCCCACCGGATGTGGGTCCACCCGGGCAACGACCGCTACCTGTGCCCGGACGAGGCCTCGGCCCGCGCGGTCGCGGAGCGGACGGGATGTCCGGTCGCCCGCGTCGCCCCCGTGGTGCGGCCCGGGTTCCGGCGGGCGGACGACGGCGGGCGGCTGCGGCGCGCGGTCGGCGCGCGGCCCGGGGAGCGGATCGTGCTGATCTCCGCGGGTGCCTGGGGCATCGGCGGGGTGGCCGAGACGGCCCGCGGGCTCGCGGCGTCCGGCCGGTACTTCCCGGTCGTGCTGTGCGGGCGGAACCGGAGGCTGCTCGCCCGGGTCCGCGAGGGCGGGGCCGGGCACGCCCTCGGCTGGCGGGACGACATGCCCGGCCTGATGTCGGGCGCGTACGCGCTGGTCGACAACGCGGCGGGGCAGACGTGCAGGGAGGCGTTCGCGTGCGGGCTGCCGGTCGTCTCCTACCGGCCGATCCCCGGCCACGGGCGTGACGGCGCCGAGGCGATGGCGCGGGCGGGCCTGAGCGCTCTCGCGCGGTCGCCCGCCGAACTCCTCGACGTGCTGGACGGGCTCGGGGACGAGCGGGCGCGCCGGGCCCGGGAACGCCGGGTGGACGCCCTGTTCGACGCCGCTCGGGCCGATCACGTCATTCGCGCCGCGTTGGGGTGACGGCGCGCTCGTCGTGCAGCAGGGGGGACCGGGCGATGATGGCGCTGCCGAGCAGGATCGCCGCGATGCCGAGGACCTCCCCGGCGATCCACGGACCGGTCCGGATGCTCTCGTCGAAGAGGCCGACGCCCAGCAGGATGCTGGCGGCCGGGTCCGTGACCGTCAGGGCGGGCTGCACGGCCACGAGGCTGCCGCTCTGCAGAGCGTTCTGGAGCAGGAAGAGGCTCGCCGCCCCCGCCACGGCCATCGCGTACAGCTCCCAGGAGGTCAGGACGGCGACGACCCCGTCGGAGAACGCGCGCGTGGCCGTCCTCATGAACGCGGCCGTCAGCGCGAAGCCCAGGGACGTCGTCACGCCCAGCAGCACGCCGCGGAACGGTCCGCGGATGGACCACGCCGCCGCCACCAGGGCGGCGGCGCATCCCACCGTGGCGGCCGTCGCGATGATCCACTCGCCGGGCCCCGGCGTGCCGAGGCCCTCGCTGGGGGAGGCGGCGATGAGCAGCGCCGCCAGGCCGGCGGTGAGGACGGCGACCCCCGTCCACGGGACCTGGCGCAGCCCGCGCGGCGGCATCAAGGCGATGAGGATCATGGTGAACGGCAGCTCCGAGGCCAGCAGCGGCTGGACCAGCGCGAGGCCCGCCATCGACAGCGCCGCGGCCTGGAAGACGAACGCGGCGATGAGCGCGCCCACCCCGCCGAGCCAGAGCGGCTGTCGCAGCAGGTCGAGGATGAGGGACGGCTTGAAGGCGTCGGCCTCGGGCGCGGACCTGGCGGCCCGGCGCTGGAGCACCGACGCCAGGGCGTTGGCCGCGCCGCCCAGCAGGCTGAGGATGACGGCGATCATTGACCTCCGCCTCCGTCCCGGGACGTCAGTTCGCCCGGCTTGCCGAGGTACGGCGACCGGCCGAGGACGACGATGCCCGCCACCATGCCCGCCAGCCCCAGCGCCTCCAGGGCCAGGTCGCGGGTGGACAGCCGGATCCTCTCGCCGAAGATCGCGACACCCAGCGCGATCGCGGTCAGCGGCTCGGCCGCGGTGCTGGCGGGCAGCGAGATGCGCAGCGGCGCCGCGTCGAAGGCGCTCTGAGCGAAGAGCAGTGCGAGCGCTCCGATGAACACCAGGCCGTAGGGCTGCCACGTCGTGAAGGCGTCGGCCACGCCCGCGCCGAACAGCAGCACGACGCTGCGGGTCAGCGTGTCCTGGAGCCCGAAGAGCAGTCCGGCGGCCGAGGCGAGCAGCATCGCGCGGACGCGCAGGTCCCGGTGGCCTCCTCCCACCGCGACGAGCGCGGCGAGGGCCAGCACGACCGCTCCGCTCATCCACCGGAAGGACAGCGTCCCGGGCGGCGCGCCTCCGTGCGGCCGCCCGACGCCGAGGAACAGCGCGACCCCGCCGGTGAGCATCAGCGATCCCAGCAGCGCCCGGACGCCGAACGGCTCCCGGTAGATCACGTGCGCGGCGATGAGGGCGAAGACGAGGTTGACGGTCAGCACCGGCGTGGCCTGGGCGACGCCGGCGAGGTCCAGCGCGAACGCGAAGACGAGCTGACCGGCGATCATCAGGGCGATCCCCGCCAGCCACAGCCGGCTGTGCAGCAGGTCCAGCAGCAGCCTCGGATGCAGGATCCGTCCGAGCGGCTCCTGGAAGGCCGCGTGCTGCTGGGCCACGAACCCCAGGCCGATGAGGCACGCTGCCGCCACCGCGACGACCATCCCGAGAAGGCTCATCCTCGTCCACGATCTCCCGCCGTGACTCCCGCGCGGGTCCCTACCCCGGTCGGAGTGTCCGAATCGGCACTCTGGACCTGGCCGAAAGTCCCGGAGGGGTCCGCTCCTGGTGGAGGCCGCCCGCCGCTCTCCCGGCATCGCCGCACGTCATGGCCATGCTGCGGGTTCCATGGTGATGCCCACAGGGATGAATCAGACTTCGGATTCCGATTCAAATAATGATCAACCCGTGCACCCGACCCAGTGTTGCTCTCGTCCGACCACGCCGCCATCGTGCGGGCCACGCTGCCCGCCGTCGCCGCCAACGGCACCGCGATCACCGGCGAGTTCTACGCCGCGATGTTCGCCGCGCACCTGGTGATGGAGGAGTCGTCCATCCCCTTCCAGCAGATTCTCTCGCGGATCGCGCAAAGGCACGCCTCGCTCGGCATCCGCCCCGAGCAGTACACGATCGTGGGCCGGCACCTGATGGACGCGGTCGCCAAGGTGCTCGGCGACGCGGTGACGCCGGAGGTGCACGCGGCCTGGTCCGAGGTGTACTGGCTCTTCGCGACGCTGCTGATCGCGGAGGAGGCCCGCCTGTACCGGGACGTCGCCTGCCACCGCGGGAGCTTGCGAACACCAGACCGGCCGCTTAATTTCCCCCAAACCCCAACGAACCGACCCGTCGCCGGATCGCCGCCGGTCAG
>NZ_JBEZJP010000293.1:0-10424 GCF_040653175.1 Actinomadura sp. NPDC048032 | reverse complement strand
GACGTCAAGGACGAGCCCCTCATGTGGACCGAGCGCGCCCCCCGCGAGTGGGTGGACTGGTGGGCGGTCATCGAGATCTTGCAGAGGCGGGTGAGGGGCTGCTCGTCGGGGACGGCGTCCCGAAGCGGCGCGTGCTGACCTGCGTGCGGCGCGGCGGCCGCGGCCACCCGCTGGTCGCGCGCGGCCTGCGGGCCCTCCGCGACGCCGTCCCCGACCGCTGCGTCCCGGCGGCCGCCTGAACCGCCCCCGCGTCAGGAGCCGGGGACGTGGCGGCGGGCCCGGCGGACGCCGAACGCCAGCAGGACCGCGCGCACGACCCAGACGGCCAGCGCGATCTGCAGGACGACCAGGAACCCCGTGCCGGGCCCGGCCGTGAAGGCGAGCACCATGAACGCCGCGAACAGGAGCGGGAACGCCGGGAAGAGTGGCCCGGGCCGGCGGCGGTGGGCCATGTGCCGCTGACGGCTGTGCCAGGCAGGGTGCCCCGGGCCGCCGAACCCGACCGCGGTGCCCGGCCCCCACGCGTGCCCGAGCGGGGACCCCCACGGGGCCTCCTTCGCGGGTTCGGGCAGCCCGGTCGGGGACGGCAGGTCCCGGACGAGGGCGCGCAGGTCGCCGCGCGTCTTGGCGGCCAGCACGGACTCCAGCCGCTCGTCGAGCTCGGGCCGGTCGAGCCTGCCCTCGGCGAAGTGGTCGTGCAGGGCGACCATGACGGCGTCGCGCTCGGCGTCGCCGACGCGGATCTCGTCGTGCCGGACCATGATCACTCCTCGGTGTCGTCGGCCGTCGGCCCGGGGCCGTCCAGGTCGTCGGCCAGGATGCGGTACAGGCTGCGGCGGGTCTCCGACAGGACGTCGCGCGCCTGCGCGACCTGCTCGGGCGAGCCGGAGTGGACGATCTGCATCACCGCGGCCCCGGTCTGCGCGGCCTGCTTGAACAGCTCCGGGACGCCCTCGCCGAACTCGGGCGTCATCTCCGCCCACGGCTCGGCCAGCCGCTCGGCGTTCTCCTCCGTGTAGGCGCGGCCCTCGTCGGTGAGACGGAAGGTGCGGCGGCCGCCGGACTCGTGGCCCGCGATCAGCCCCTCGTCCGCGAGCTGCTGCAGCGCCGGGTAGACCGCGCCGGGGCTCGGCTTCCAGGCCCCGTCGCTGCGCTCGTTGATCTCCTGGATGATCTGGTAGCCGTTGCGCGGCTCCTCGGCCAGCAGGACGAGGATCGCCGCCCGGACGTTGCCCTTGCGGGCCTTGGCGCCCCGGCCCCACGGGCCGCCGCGCCCCCGCGCCCACGGCGGGCGCGGACCGGGCCCGTGGCCGAATCCGCCGGGCGGGCCCCAGGGGCCCGGCCCGCCGCCGAACAGGGCGCCGAAGTTCGGGAAGTCGCCGCGGCCCCAGGGCCCGCGGCCGTGCATGTGCCCCATGTTCTGCACCACCTTCTGAGAGCTCTCTATGACCTCTCGCGATACGACAACGATATATCGAAGACGTACGGATCGGCCAGATGGTTCCCGGATCCGGATCGATGCGCGACCGCGGTCGCAGGACAAACCGGCCAAAGCCTCCGAATGCGGCCAAGGCCGTCTGATCGCGCGCGTCCGTGGGTACCACCGTGGGCGAGGGGGACGATGGGCACACAGGAAGCGGTCGCCGCGCAGGACGCGGTCTTCACCCCGGGCGCCACGGGCGCCAGGAGGCTCCGCGCCAGGAACGAGCTCGCGCTCGGCCTGGCGGTCTTCGCGCTCTACTCGGTGGTGACGATGCTGCCCGAGCAGGCGAGGAAGGCGGCGGCCCGCGAGCACGGGGAGTCGCTGTACGCGCTGGAACGGGCCCTGCACATCGACGTGGAGCCCGCCCTCAACGGCTGGCTTTCCGGCCAGCCCGTCCTGCGGGTCCTCGCCAACTACGAGTACGCCATCACCTACGTCGCCAGCGCGCTCGCCCTGCTGGTCTGGCTGTTCCTGCGCCACCCCGAGCGCTACCGCACGGCCCGCAACGCCTTCGTCATGCTCAACCTCGCCGGCCTCACGTGCTTCGCGCTGTATCCCGTCATGCCGCCCAGGCTCATGCCCGCCGGCCTCGGCTTCGTCGACACCGTCACCAACGGCCGCACCTGGGGGTCGTGGGGGTCCCCGCTGGTGAAGCACGCCGACGAGTTCGCCGCCGTCCCGTCCCTGCACATGGCCTGGACGCTGTGGGTCGGCGTCGAGCTCGCGCGCGTGAAGGCCAAGCGCTGGGTGCAGGGGCTGAACACCGTGCACATCCTGGTCACCCTCTACGTCATCCTGGCGACCGCGAACCACTACCTGCTCGACGCCCTGGCGGCCGTGCCGTTCGTCGTCGTGCCGGTGTACCTGGCCGAAAGCTTCGCGCGGCCGAAGGCGTCGCGCGTCCAGGGGCCGGACGCGTTCTTCCTCGCGGTGGAAACGCCCGAGGCCCCGCAGCATCCCGGCGGCGTCATCATGCTCGACACCTCGCGGGAGGACGTCGGCCGCGCCGACCTCGTCCGGGTGATCGGGGAGCGCCTCGACGGGCTGCCCCGCTTCCGGCAGCGGCTCGTCCACCGGGGCCGCTGGCGCCGCCCCGTCTGGCGCGACCTCGACCGGATCGACTGGGAGTGGCACGTCGTCGAGAAGCGGGTCGACGGGATGGCCGGGCTGCGCGCCGAGGTGGCCGGGCTCCAGTCCGAGGCCCTGCCGCTGGACCGGCCGCCCTGGCGGATGGTCGTGCTGAAGGGCGCCGAGCCGGGCCGTACGGCGGTCGTCTACATGATGCACCACGTGGTCGCCGACGGCGTCGGCATCGTGGCGCAGGCCGTGTACCTGATGGAGCCGCCGCCCGAGCCGGTCGCCGCGCCTCCCCGGGCGCCGCTGCGCAAGGCGCTGGCCACCGTGGTCGGCCTCGGCCAGCTCGCCACCGCCGTCGGCAGGCCGGAGCCGCTGCCCGCCGCCGGGACGAGCGAGCGCCGGTTCGGCACCATGGTCCTCCCGCTCGGCACGGTGCGCGACGTCGCCCGCCGCCACGGCGCCCGCGTCACCGACGTCGTGCTGTGCGCGGTCGCGGGCGCCCTGAACCGGAGCGTCAGCGAGGAGGACGGCCGGCCCGGCACGTGCCGCGTCGCGGTCCCGCTGATGATGCGGCCGCCGGGCAGCGCGATGGTGGGCAACCACACCACCGCGGTGATGGTGGACCTGCCGATCGGGAAGATGGCCGAGGTCGACCGGCTCACCCTGATCGCCAGGCGCAGCCGGGTGCTGCGGTCCGGGACGCGGGCGCAGGCGGCGTGGTTCGTCATGTGGCAGGCCGGGCGGCTGATGCCGCCCCCGCTGCACGCCCGCTTCGCGCGCATGTCCTACAGCGGCCGGTTCCTGCAGGGCACCGTGTCGAGCCTTCCGGGGCCCGACCGGCTTCTGCGCCTGTGCGGCGCCCCGCTCACCGCCGTCTACCCGATCGTCCCGCTCGCCCCCGGCACGCCCCTGGCGATCGCCGGGCTCGGCGTCCACCGCGACCTGTGCTTCGGCCTCTCCGTCGACCCCGGTCTGACGGACGACGCCGACGCGCTGATGGACGCCGTCCGCGACGTCTTCGAGGAACTGCGCAAAGGGCCGGAGTGATCGGACGCCGCGGGCTCAGATGCTCCGCATGGCGCGCAGCGACTCCTTGAGCGAGCCCATGGTCGCGAACACGGCGGTGGGCTCGTAGCCGCAGTGCGCCATGCAGTTCGCGCACCGCTCGTCGCGTCCCCGCCCGTAGGCGTCCCAGTCGGTGGTGTCGAGGAGCTCCTGGTAGGTCGCGGTGTAGCCGTCGTCCATCAGGTAGCAGGGCCGCTGCCAGCCCTTCAGCGAGTACGACGGGATGGCCCACGCCGTGCACGGGAAGTCGACCTTCCCCTCCAGGAAGTCCAGGAACAGCGGCGAGTGGTTGAACCGCCACCGCTCGCGGCGCCCGTCGGCGAACGTCTTGCGGAACAGGGCGCGGGTCTCCTGCACGCCGAGGAAGTGGTCCTGGTCGGGCGCCTTCTCGTAGGCGTACGCGGGCGAGATCATCATCTGGTCGACGCGGAGCTCGTCGTTGAGGTAGTCGAGCACCTCGATGACGGTCTGCGGGGTGTCGGTGTTGAACACGGTCGTGTTCGTCGTGACCCGGAACCCCCGCTCCCGGCACATCCGGATCGCGTCCACCGCCTGGTCGAACACGCCCTCCTTGCAGACGGACGCGTCGTGCCGCTCGCGCAGCCCGTCGACGTGCACCGCCCACGCGAAGTAGCGGGACGGCCGGAACAGATCGATCTTCTTCGGGATCAGCGCGGCGTTCGTGCACAGGAACACGTACCGCTTCATCCGCACCAGCTCGGCGACCAGCTCGCCGATCCGCGGGTGCATCAGCGGCTCGCCGCCCGCGATCGACACCATCGGCGCACCGCACTCGCGGACCGCCGCGACCGCCTGCTCGACCGGCATCCGCTGCTTGAGCACGTCCGCCGGATGCTGGATCTTCCCGCAGCCCGCGCACGCCAGGTTGCACGCGAACAGCGGCTCCAGCTCCATGATCAGGGGGTACCTTTTCCGCCCCGCCAGCTTGTTGCGCAGGACGTACCCGCCGACGCGCAGGCTCTGGCGCAGTGGCATCGCCATTTAGGAGATCTCCTTCAGGTACCGGCCGAGCGCCGAAAGCGGGAACACGAGCCGGTACAGGTGGTAGTTGATGTAGAAGTCGCCCGGGAAGCCGGTGCCGGTGAAGTGGTCCTCGTCCCACGTGCCGTCCGGCCGCTGGTGCTCGACGAGCCAGCGGACCCCGCGCTCGACGGCCGGTCCGTGCTCGCCGGCGGCCAGCAGGGCGAGCAGCGCCCACGCGGTCTGCGAGGGCGTGGAGGCGCCGTGCCCGATCCACGTCCGGTCCCGGTAGGAGCGCAGGTCCTCGCCCCACCCGCCGTCGTCGCGCTGGTGGCGCTCGAGCCAGGCGACCGCGTCGCGGATCGCCGGCTTGCCCGGCCGCACGCCCGCCGCGATGAGGGCGGGCACGACGCTGCCGGTCCCGTACACGTGGTTGGCGCCCCAGCGGCCGAACCAGGACCCGTCCGGCTCCTGCGCCTTCAGCAGCCACACGACGGCCCGCTTGACCACCTGCGAGTCGGCCATGCCGCGGTGGGACATCGCCTCCACCACGTGCGCGGTGACGTCGGCGGACGGCGGGTCGATCACCTCGCCGAAGTCGCAGAACGGCAGCCTGCGGCACAGGGCGCGGGTGTTGTCGGCGTCGAACGCGCCGAACCCGCCGTCCCGGGAGGCCATCCCCGCCATCCAGCGCACGCCCCGCTCGATCGCCGGCTCGGCCATCGGATGCCCGGCGCGGCCGAGCGCGAGGACGACCTCGGCGGTGTCGTCGGTGTCGGGGTAGCAGTCGTTGTCGAACTCGAACGCCCAGCCGCCCGGGGGGAGGTCGGGGCGCCGCACCGACCAGTCGCCGGGGCCCCTCACCTCCTCGCCGATCAGCCATTCGGCGGCCCGGTCCAGGGCGGGGTGCCGGGCGGGCAGGCCCGCGTCGGCCAGGGCGTTCATCGCGAGCGCCGTGTCCCAGACGGGGGACTGGCACGCCTCCAGGCGCCGCCCCCGGTCGTCGCGGATCGTGAACCGCTCCAGCCCGTCCAGGCCCCGCCGGACGATCGGGTGGTCGAGGCCGTAGCCGAGCAGGTGCAGCGCGAGCAGCGAGTACACCCAGGGCGGCTGGATCCCGCCCCAGGACCCGTCGCGCTCCTGCCGCGCGATGATCCAGTCGGCGGCGCGGCGCAGTGCGGCCCTGCGCACCCCCTTCGCCGGGCGCCGCTCGTACGCGTGCAGGGCCAGGTCGAGCGCCCCGAACGCCGCGTCCCACCCCGACAGGCCCCGGCGGCGCGCCGGGGGGACGTCGTAGCCGGGATACAGCTCGTCGAGCGAGAACGGCAGCGGCCGGACGGGGCGCAGCGCGGCCACCACCGTCAGCGGGACGATCGTCTGCCGCGCCCAGCACGCCCAGTCGTAGACGTTCAGCGGGAACCAGCGCGGCAGGAACATCATCTCCGGCGGCAGCACCGGCAGCCTCTCCCACGGCCAGCGGCCGAACATCGCCAGCCAGAACCGCGTGAAGACGCGGGTCGCGGGGATGCCGCCGCCGCCGCGGACGAAGGCGGCGGCGCGGACCATGTGGCCCGCGTCGGGCGGGTCGCCCGCGAGCCGCAGCGCGACGTACGCCTCGACGGTCGTGGACAGGTCCGGCGGGCCGTCGTGGAAGTTCGCCCAGGTGCCGTCCGCGGCCTGCTGGGACCTGATCCAGCGCGCTGTCTCGCGGGTGTCCGCCTCGTCGCGGATGCCGAGGAACTCGCGCAGCAGGAGGTCCTCGGCGTCCATCGTCACGTTGGTCTGCAGCTCGCCCTTCCACCAGCCCTCCGGCGACTGGAGCATGAGCAGGTGGTCGCGGGCGGCCTCCAGCGCCTCGGCGGCCGACCTGGTCCGGGCCGCCCCGCCGCCGGCCGGCGGCTCCGCGGTGACGGGCGCTCCCGCGGCGGGCGCCGTCCCGGGGGCCGGCTCTGGAGCGGGTTCTGTGGTGGGCTCTGTCGTCGTCATCAGTGGTCCCGGCAGGTGACGAAGTCGGCGATGTGCAGGAACTCGGCGCGGACGGCGTCCGGCAGCCGCGCGTTGAGCAGGTGCTCGGCGGCGCGCTGGATGCGGCTCTCCGCCTCCATCTCGGCCCAGGCGCGCCCGCCCGCCGCGTCCACCAGCCCGGCGGCCTCGGCCAGTTCCTCCGCGGCCGCCTCCTCCTCGGCGGGCAGGGGCCGCGCGTACAGCTCGGCCAGCCGCGCGGCCTCCGGCGACCCGGAGTTCAGCGCGGCGACGACCGGCAGCGACATCTTGCGGGACCGCAGGTCCGACAGCGCGGGCTTGCCGGTGGACTCCGGGTCGCCCCAGATGCCGAGCAGGTCGTCCACCAGCTGGAAGGCGATGCCGAGGTCCTCGCCGAACGCCTCCAGCGCGGCGCACAGCCGGTCCGGCGCGCCGTCCAGGACGGCCCCGATCGCGCACGAGCACGCGAGCAGCGCGGCGGTCTTGCCGGACGCCATCGTGAGGCACTCGTCCACGCCGATCTGCCTGCGCGTCTCGAAGTCCATGTCGAGGGACTGCCCGGCGACGAGGCGGCGGACGGCGGCCGCCAGCGCGCGGGCCGCCCGCGCCGAGCCCTGGCCGGGCGCCTCCAGCAGGACCTCGCCGGCGAGGGCCAGCAGCGCGTCGCCCGCCAGGATCGCGGACGCGTCGCCGAACACGGTCCACGCCGCCGGGCGGTGCCTGCGCGTCCGGTCGCGGTCCATGATGTCGTCGTGCAGGAGGGAGAACGCGTGGGCCAGCTCGACGGCGACGGCGCCCGGCAGCCCGCTCTCCGGGGGAGCCAGCGCGGCCCGCGCGGACAGCAGGGCCAGCGCCGGGCGCAGCGCCTTGCCCGCCGGGGCCCTGCGCGGGTGGCCCTCCTCGTCGGTCCAGCCGAGATGGTAGGCCGCGACCCGGTAGGTGCGCGGATCGAGCCGCCCGACCGCGGCGCGCAGCGCCCCGTCGACCAGCTCACGGACATCGGTCAGCGAAACGGGCACGGCCGTCATCGGTCCTTCACCTTCTCCAGGTGGCGGCGGACCAGGCGGGCGGCGGTGAGACCACTGCGCACTGCTCCCTCCATGGTGTCGGGCCAGCCCGTGTCGGTCCACGCGCCGGCCAGGTACAGGCCCGGCGCGCGCGTCGCCGCGCCGGGGCGGGCGGCCGCGCTGCCGGGGCGCTGCCGGAACGTCGCGCGCCGCTCCCGCGTCACGAACACCTCCCGGACCTGCGCGCCCCACGCGGCGGGCAGCAGCCGCCGCAGCTCGGGCACGAACCGCGAGCGCAGCTCGGCGGTCGGCATGTCGATCCACGGGTCGGCGGCCGACAGCGACACCGCGAGGTACTGGCCGCGGCGCAGCCCGCTGACCGCCGTCCGGTCGAAGACCCACTGGACGGGCGAGCCGACCGCGGCGGCGAACGGCGCGTCCATGACCCTGCGGTCGTAGACCACGTGCACGTTCACGATCGGGCTGGCGTCCAGCTCGGGCCAGCGCAGCGGGTCCGGCAGCGCCTCGGCGGGCAGCAGCCGCGCCGCCGCCTCGTGCGGCACCGCGATGACCACCGCGTCGGCGGCGATCGGCGTCCCGTCCACGACCACCTTCGGGTCGGCGGTGACGGACTCCACCCGGGCCTTCAGCCGGACGGTCCCGCCCATCTCCGCGATGCGCCTCAGCGCCGGGCCGCCGTGCAGCTCCTCCAGCGGGACGAGCGGCACCCCGATGTCGGCCGCGTCGGGGCGTCCGAACAGGGCCCGCCGGCACACCATCGCCGACAGGCCGAGCGCCGCGTCGTCCACCTCGGCGTTCAGCGCGGACGTGAGGAACAGGCCCCACAGGGCCTCCCGCGCCCACGGCCGCTGCCCGCGCTGAGCCAGCCACGCCCCGGCGGAGACCTGGTCGAGGACGGGGTCGGAGGGGTCCAGTCGCGCCAGCCCCAGCGCGGCGCGCACGGCCCTCAGCCGGTCGGCGGCCGACAGCGGCGCGTACCGGACCAGCGAGGGCAGCAGGTGCAGCGGGCTCGGCAGGCCCGAACGGCGCAGCCGCGCCGGCGGCGTGCCCGCCCGCAGGACGGGCACGTCGAACCGGTCCTGCACCTCGACGAGGTGGTCGGCGCGCAACCGGTGCAGCAGCCCCTGGTACGCCGTGCAGCACCGCAGGAAGACGTGCTGGCCGTTGTCGACGCTCAGCTCGCCCCGCCCGAACGAGTGGGTGGCGCCGCCGAGCCACGGCCGGGACTCCAGCAGCGTGACCGCGACGCCCGACTCCTGCAGCGCGATCGCCGCGCTGATGCCCGCGAGGCCCCCGCCCACGATGACGACGCTCACCGCTCCACCCCCGACAGCGCGCGCGCCGCCACCACGGCCTTCTGCCAGGTCGGCAGCGACATCCGCGCGTCCAGCGCGATCTGCGGGCGCGCGGCGATGTTCTCCAGCAGCCGCCGGTAGATCCCGGCCATCGCCGCCGTGCACGCCGCGCTGCGCCGGTCCAGCAGCGGCAGCAGCCGCAGCCCCTCGGCGTACCAGGCCCGCGCCCGCTCCGCCTGGAAGCCGATCAGCTCGTTCAGCCGCCACGGCGGGTCGATGAACGCGCCCGACTCGTCCAGCTTCAGCGTGCAGCCGAACCGCGCGAGGTCCTCGGCCGGGATGTAGGTCCGCCCGGCCAGCCGGTCCTCGCGCAGGTCGCGCAGGATGTTGGTGAGCTGGAGCGCGACGCCGAGCGAGTCGGCGAGGCCCTCGGCGCGCTGCCGGCCGTCGGACCCGAACACCCCGAGCGACAGCCGCCCGACCGAGCCCGCGACCCGCTGGCAGTAGCGCAGCAGGTCGTCGAAGGTCTCGTAGTCGGCGCCGCGCACGTCGTCCTCGCAGCCGTCGATGAGCTCCTCGAACGCCTCCAGGGGGATCGGGAACCGGCCCGCCGCGTCCGCCAGCGCGGTCAGCACCGGATGCCCCTCCAGCGCCCGGACGTCCACCCGCCGCCGCAGCACCTCCTGCACGGTCGTCAGCCGCTGCCGCGTCCGGTCCAGCAGGTCGAGCCGGACGCACGCCGGCTCCGGGCCGTCGCCGATGTCGTCGATGCCGCGCGCGAACGCGTACACCGCGCTCATCGCCCGGCGCTTCGGGGCCGGCATCAGCCGGATCCCGTAGGAGAAGTTGCGGGCCTCCTCGCGCACCACCCGTTCGCAGTGCCGGTACGCCCCGACCACCCGCTCGGAACTCTCGCACGTCTCCGAAACCGTCATCGCCCCCTCCTTCCAAGGGCGCGCGCCCACCCGGCCGGCAGTGCGGCCCGCCGTGGACGCAGCGCATGAGCGAGCACGTCGTACCGCCCGCGCTCCAGAGCCGACAGCGCGGCGCGCCCGCCGGCCGCGTAGCCCGCCACGGCGATGCGCGCCCATCCCGTCAGGTCCGCCAGCAGCGGCGCGGCGCCCCCGTCCAGCAGCTCGCGGGCGCGGCCGGCCTGCAGCGCCAGGACGCCGCGCAGCCGGGTCGGCGTCACCGGCCGCGCGAGGTCCTCCTCGGCGCAGCCGAACCGGCGCAGGTCCTCGCCGGGCAGGTAGATCCGGCCGGCCCGGTAGTCCTGCCCGGCGTCCTGGCAGTGCTCGACGATCTGCAGCGCCGTGCAGACGTCGTCGGACGCGGCCGCGAGGCGCGGGGTGTGCGCGCGGAACAGATGCAGGACGATCCGTCCCACCGGCGCGGCGGACAGCGCGCAGTACCCCTTCAGGTCGGCGAACGGCGCCTCGTCCGGGACGCCGGCCAGGTGGACGATCGCGTCCGCGCCCCGCACGATCCGCGCCGCGTCGGAGAGGTCGCCGC
>NZ_JBEZJP010000292.1:0-10480 GCF_040653175.1 Actinomadura sp. NPDC048032 | reverse complement strand
CCAGCAGGCGATCCACTTCGCCGCCCAGGGCGTGCTGTCGGGCACCCAGGACCTCGTCGTCGCCTCCGGCGTCGAGCAGATGGCGATGGTCCCGATGGGCTCCTCCGTCGCCATGGCGCTGGAGAAGGGCATGCCCTTCCCCTTCGGCGAGGGCTGGGCCGAGCGCTACGGCATGCAGGAGATCTCCCAGTTCCGCGGCGCCGAGCTGATGGCCGAGAAGTGGGGCTTCACCCGCGAGGACCTGGAGAGGTTCGCGCTGGAGAGCCACCAGCGCGCCGCCAAGGCCATCGAGGCCGGCTACTTCGACCGCGAGATCGCCCCCATCGCCGGGCTGACCAAGGACGAGGGCGCCCGCGCCGACACCACGCTGGAGAAGATGGCGGGCCTGAAGACCCTGCGCGAGGGCGGCCGGATCACCGCCGCCGTCGCCTCGCAGATCTCCGTCGGCGCCTCCGCGGTGCTGATCGCCTCCGAGGAGGCCGTCAAGCGGTACAACCTCACCCCGCGCGCCCGGATCCACACCCTCGCGGTGTGCGGCTCCGACCCGGTCTACATGCTGACCGGCCCGATCCCCGCCACCGAGAAGGCCCTGGACCGCGCCGGGCTGAAGATCGACGACATCGACGTCTTCGAGGTCAACGAGGCGTTCGCCCCGGTCCCGATGGCGTGGGCGCACGACACCGGCGCCTCGCTGGACAGGACCAACCCCAACGGCGGCGCCATCGCCCTCGGGCACCCGCTCGGCGCGACCGGCGGCGTCCTGATGACCAAGCTGCTGCACGAGCTGGAGCGCACCGGCGGCCGCTACGGCCTGCAGACGATGTGCGAGGGCGGCGGCCAGGCCAACGCCACCATCATCGAGCGCATCTGAGCCCGTCGAGGAACCGCCCCCCGGAGTCCGCTCCGGGGGGCGGTACCGTCCGGAGGTGGCCGGGGACATGTACGAGACCATCCTGTATTCGGCGGACGAGCGGATCGCGCGGATCACGCTGAACCGCCCCGACGCCCGCAACGCGCTCAGCGACCAGATGATCGGCGAGCTCCTCGACGCGTTCGAGCGGGCCAAGGCCGACACCGGCGTCCGGGTGATCGTCCTGACCGGCGCCGGGGACCGGGCGTTCTGCGCGGGCGCCGACCTCGGCGGCCTCGGCCGGGCGCAGGCGGACGGCCGGCCGGTCGCCGACGCCGCCGCCGTCCGGGACAGCGCCCCCTTCCGCCTCTTCACCGCCTTCCCCCGGCTCGGCAAGCCGATCATCGCCCGGCTGGCCGGGCACGCCGTCGCGGGCGGCCTCGGCCTCGCCGCCGCCTGCGACCTGGTCATCGCGGCCGACGACGTCGCACTCGCCACCCCCGAGGTCAACGTCGGCCTCTGGCCGATGATGATCATGGCGATCATCAACCGGAACGTCGCGCCGAAGCACGCCTTCAAGCTCTACTACACCGGCGCCCGCGTCACCGCCGCCGAGGGCCGCGACATCGGCCTGGTCACCGAGGTCGTCCCGCGCGCCGAGCTGGACGCCCGCGTGGACGAGCTGGCCCGCATGATCGCGTCCAAGAGCCCCGTCGGCCTGCGCCGCGGCCGCGACGCGTTCTTCGCCATCGAGGGCCGCCCCCTGGAGGACCAGGTCGCCCACCTGCTGTCCGAGCTGGTCGGGCTGACCGCCACCGAGGACGCCAAGGAGGGCATCACCGCCTTCCTGGAGAACCGCCCCCCGGACTTCCAGGGCCGCTGAGCCGCCTAGCGCGGCGCGAGCTCGGCCAGGGCGAGGTGGAACAGGACCTTCAGGTCGCGGGTGCGGCGGGGGAACGGCTCCTCCAGCTTGGCGGAGACCTCCTCGTCCCACGCGGCCGCGGCGAGCGTCAGGTCGCGGACGGCGCCGTCGTCACCGGAGATCAGGGCGAGCGCGAGGTCGAGGGCGGGGCTGGGGCCGTCCAACCGTTCCCGAAACTCGTGGAACTCGGGCCGCGGCGCCGCGCCGGGACGGACGGCCGCCAGGACGACCAGCCACGCGCGCACCGCCGCGGGCGCGTCCGGCCAGAGGGCCAGCAGGTCGGGAAGGCGGTCGAGGACGGCCCGGCAGGTGGCGGCCTCGTCCGAGTCGGGCTCGCCGGCGGCCGGGACGGGGTCGATCGTGGCGATGTAGGCCAGGTGGATCAGCAGGTGGAGCCGGTAGGCGGGGAACAGCTGCGGCGCGCGGACGAGCTGGACGAGGAACCTGATGGTCTCCGGAGTGCAGTCGTAGCACGTGTCCTGGTGGACGACCGTGCTGAAGTACTCCTCGACGGCGTCCTCCCAGCCCTCGTCGTTGGCGGCGAGGCCGAGCAGGATGTCCGGGACTTCGCCGGCCGGTCCGTAGGCGCCGGTGAGAGACGACCAGTCGACGTCGTCCAGCCCCTCCAGGACGATCGGCTCGCCCGAGGGGGCGCCGGACGGCTCCTCCTCGGCAAGGCCGTGGACGATGGCCGGCGCGGGCGTGCGGGAGGGCTCGCGGGAGAGGGCGCCCACCCGGAGTTCGCGCACGTCGCCGGCGGTCCGGTCGCAGACGCGCTCTCCCCCGGGGAAGATGTGGCGGGCGGTCTCGGTCAGGGCCATCGTGCTTGAGAGCCGGCCGCCGAGCCCCTCGGCCAGCACCGCGACGGCGCGGTGCTCGGCGGCCCTCCACCAGCGCTCGTCGTCGTCCGGGTAGGGGCCCTCGTCGAGGCTGTCGATCCGCCATCCGGAGCCGGTCGTGGGGTCGGGGGCGACGCGCACGAGCGTGTGGCCGCGTCCGGTGAGCGCCCGGGCCCCCTCGCGGGCGGCCTCCTCGTCCGGGACGAAGAGGGTGTAGGTGGAGGCGTGCCGTGGAACTGTGATCACCGGGTCAGCGTAGAGGTCGCCCTCCTGGCGTCTCGGGTGTGAGACTGCGCGGTGTGGAGATCGAGAAGGCCGTCCGGCGGATGGGGCTGGCGGACACCTACGAGGACCGCCACTGGGACAGGGCCGTCAAAGTGACCGACAACGCCGTCCAGAAGGCGGAGCCGGAGTGGCTCGAACGGCTGCTGGCCGCGCTGCTGGAGGTGGAGAAGCCGACCCACCCGATGCGGTACGGCTTCGAGGTCGCGCTGGGGCGGCTGGCGAGCGCGCCCGGGGACGCGCAGCGCACCGCGCGCGTCCGCGCCCTCGCGGTCGAGGGGCGGGCCTGGGGCGGCGACCTTCGCTACAGCCTGCCGGAGGTCGCGGAATGGCTGGCCTGCGCCCAGCCTCCCGAGCATCTCCTCGCGGTGTTCGACGGCGCCGAGGCGTCGGACGAACTGGCGGCCTGCCTCCTCCAGGAGACGGCCCTGCGCCACGACGCGACGTCCGCCGGCGGTTTCGCCGCGAGGCTGCGGGCCGCCGGGCATCCGCTGGCGGACCTGCCGCTTCGGCCGGTCGGGGCCGAGCGGCATCTCGGGCTGCCCCGGTATCCCGGCCGGGCGGAGCCCTGGCGGCCGCCCGGTGAGGGGGCGCCGGACGCGCCGGGCCCTTCCGGTCTCGACGTCGATGCGGCGGCGGTCGACTGGCCCGGGGCTCGGCAGGCGCTGAGCGCCTACCGCAACTGGCCGTCGGGGGCCGACGCCCTGGAGGCCGGACTGTTCCGGCTGGACCGCGCGCTGGCTCCCTCCGACTTCGGCGCCTCGCTGCTCCGGCTCCTCCCGGCGGCCAGCACCGGCGCCACTGTGGCCGGGGTACAGCGGGTTGTCACCGTCGACGTCCTGCGGACGCTCTTCAGCGGAGCCGCTTCCGGGGGCGCGTACGGGCCCCGCATGCACGGCGCTTATGCGCGCAAGGCCGCATGGGAGTCGCTGGCGGCGCTGGCGGACGTCCAGGAGACCGGCCTGGCGGCGATCGAGCGGGCCGCCGACCGGTGCACCTGGCTCTTCTACGGCTCGGACTGGCATCTCCAGGTCGTCCCGCCGCTGGACGCGGGCATCGCCGTCCTGCGCCCGGACGGCCGGACGGTGGCCGTGCTCGCCGTCACCGACTCCGACTGATCTTGCGAGCGGCCAGGAAGGCGTCGATCTCGGCCTGCTGGGCGGTGTCGAAGGCCGCCTTGGGGAGGAAGGCGGCGGGCTGGCCGTTCACGTACAGCAGCCAGAACTCCGGGGTGGGGAACACGTGCGAGAACAGGGTCCACCGCATCTCCGTGGTGGACTCCTCCGTCCGGCACTCGTAGCCGCTGTCGGTCACCCGCACCGTCGTCGGGACGCAGAGGAACGCGAGCATCTTCCGCGCGCGTCTGCGGAGCCACCACGTCCCCGCCAGGGGACTGAGGACCGCCGCCACCAGCGCGCCGATGCCCATTCCCGGGTCGCCCGAGGCGAACCTGTAGGCCGCGCCCCCGATCAGGGCGATGACGAGAACCGCGTACAGGATCGTGAGCTGCCTCTTGAAACCCTGGGTGAAAGCCCGGGTCACCTCGTCCTTGGTGGGCTGATATTTGACCGAGATGTCCACAACGCCGCCTTTGCTTAACGTGTGGATCATCCTTTCCGGGCTCGCTCACCGGCGCAACCGCAGGTCAGCGGAGGCGGCCCGCGCCTCCGAGGGGGTCAGGCCGAAGCGGGCGCGGAAGCGGCGGGCGAAGTGCGCCTGGCTGGAGAAGCCCCAGCGGTAGGCCACGTCCGCGATCGTCGTGCGGGCGGCGGCCGGGGCGGCGAGCTCGTCGCGGGCCCGCTGGAGCCGGCGCTCCAGGATGTGCCTGGCCGGGGTGGTGCCGGCCGTCTCGAAGATCCGGCCGAGATGCCGCACCGACACCCCGAGCACGCCCGCGACCTCCCCGGGGGTGAGGCCGGGATCGTGCAGGCGCCGATCGACGTAGTCCTCGGCGACGATCAGCTGCGTCTGGTAGGCGGCGGGCGCGGACCGCCCGCCCGACCGCTCCGTGGCGATCATCCGCAGCAGGTCGAGGACGTTCCCCCGCGACCGCGCCTCTGGGTTCTCCAGGACGGCCCGCAGCGCCACCACCAGTGCGCCCTCCCGGGCCGTCCCGCGCCGGAAGTTGGACTGCCGGGCCAGCAGCCCCCGCTCCGAGTAGGAGGTGCACGACAGCCCGACCAGCGCCCTGCGGTTGTAGTCCTCCCAGAACCCGATGCGGTCGCGCGGGGCGACCTCCACGGTGCTGGCCTCGGAGATCATCGGTGCTGGTGCCGGCATGATCCGCTCCTCCCGCCGCGGGGCGCGTCCCCGCGACGGAGCCTATGACGTGATCCGCGTCATACGGCCAGGTGGCCTCCGTCCACCGGAAGGACCGCCTCCTTGGACCGCGGCTCCTCTCGCGGTGCGTTCCCGCGAGTGAACCCCCGGGCGGGCTCCCGGTCTTTCCTGTGACGGACGCCGCGCTTTGCGCGTACCGGACATCACCCGCCCCTGACCTGCCCAGACAAGATCCTCCCTCAACGTGCAACTGTAAGGTTGCGCATCTGCCCGCCCATGTGCAACCCTGAGGTTGCAAGAATGACGAACATGGGAGCGGCCGGATGAGCGAGAACCGAATTGAACGCGAAACCCTGATCGCGGCATCCTTGGAGAGGGTCTGGTCATTGGTGGCCGACCCCGGGTTCTGGGTGGCCGACGTTCCGGGCCCGCCCGGCGGGGCGGCGGAGGGCGAGTCGATGGTGGTGAGGAACGCCGCGCACGGCGACTTCCCCGTGCGCGTGGAGAAGGTCGATCCGCCCACCTATGTCGCCTACCGATGGGTCAGCGCCTTCCCCGGGGAGGAGCTGCGCGACGACAACAGCACCCTCGTGGAGTTCACGCTGACCCCCGAGGGCGGCAAGACGCGGCTGCGCGTCGTCGAGAGCGGGTTCGCGGAGCTCGCCGGATCCGAGGACCTGCGCCGCAGGGCCGTGGAAGACAACACGGGCGGCTGGCCGCAGGTGCTGGACGCCTTCAAGACCCGTGTCGAAGCCGCGTGACCGACAGTCCTGACGGCGGCGCCGCGCCGGTCGACGGCGTCCTCAACGCGCTGGCCGATCCGACGCGGCGCCGCCTGCTCGACCTCCTCGCCGAACACGGCGAGGCCACCGCCACGACCCTCGCCGAACGGCTCCCGGTCTCCCGGCAGGCGGTGGTCAAGCATCTGGGCGTCCTGGACGCGGCCGAGCTGGTCTCCAGCAGCCGGGTCGGACGCGAGGTGCGGTACGCGGTACGGCCCGCGGCCCTGAACGCGACGGCGCGGTGGATGGCCTCGCTGGCGGCCGACTGGGACCGCCGCCTGGCGAACATCAAGCGCATCGCCGAAGCGGCGGAGCGCGACGCCCGCTAGCCCCGCCCGTCCCCCCGCCGAGCCGGCGGCCGCTCACGGCCGCCTCACGCCGGACGACGCCCTGATCGTCCGGCGCCCCCGGAACACCCCCTGCGGAAAGGGCGCTTCGCCATGCCCACGGAAACCACCCCGCCCGGGGCGGCGGCCCCGCCCGGGGCGGCGGGCGGACACCCGCGCATCGACCGCAGGCAACGGCTGATCCTGCTCGTCCTGCTCGGCGCCGGGTTCACGCTGTCCGTCGACTTCTCCATTCTGAACGTCGTCCTCCCGATGGTCGGCGAGGGCGTCGGAATCGGCGTGGACGGCCTGCCCTGGATCGCCGCCGCGTACGCGCTGCCCGCCGCGGGCTTCACGCTGGTGTTCGGCCGGCTGGCGGACCTGCTCGGCCGCCGCAGGCTGTTCCTCGCCGGGATGGCGCTGCTGACCGCGGCCTCCCTGCTCGGCGGCTTCGCGGCCGGCCCCGGGACGCTCCTGACCGCCCGGGCCCTCCAGGGGTTCGCCACCGCGATGGCGACCCCCGCGGCGCTGTCCCTGATCACCAGCACGTTCGCCGAGGGCCCGCTGCGGGAGCGCGTCCTCGGCCTCAACGGCGCCCTGCTCTCCGCGGGCTTCACCGTCGGCGCCCTGGTCGGCGGCGCCCTCGTCAGCCTGCTGAGCTGGCGGGCGGCCTTCTTCATCAACGTCCCGGTCGCCGTGGCCGTGCTGCCGGCCACCCCCGCCCTGATCGGCGAGAGCAGCCGCCCCGCCCGGCTCCGGCTCGACCTGCCCGGCGCGGTGACCGTGACGGGCGGCCTGCTGGCCGCCATCTACGCGGTCATCGAGCAGAACGCCGCCGCCGCCGTCGCCGGCGTGGTGCTGCTGGCCGCCTTCTGGGTGATCGAACTGCGCTCTCCCGCGCCGCTCGCCCCGGTGCGCATCCTCCGCCGCCCCACGGTGAAGTGGGGCAACGCCGCGGGCCTGGTGGTCTTCGCCATGGAGCCCGCCATGATCTTCCTGACGACGCTCTACCTGCAGAACGTCCTCGGCCTCTCGCCGCTGGCGACCGGACTGGTCTTCGGCGTCCCCGGCCTGGCGTCCGTCGGCGCCGGCGTGCTCGCCGGACGGGCCATCGGGCGCTTCGGCGGCCGGACCGTCCTGACCTGCGGCCTGGCCGTGCAGGGCCTGGCGACCCTGCCGCTGGTGCTCCTCGGCACCGACAGGACGGCGCTCCTGATCCTGGTCCCAGCGCTGTTCATCGGCTTCTTCGGGCACGTGACGTCCATCGTGGCGTACACCGTGACCGGCACCTCCGGGCTTCCGAACGAGGAGCAGGGCCTGGCGACCGGGCTGACGCTGATGACCCAGCAGGTGGCCATCACCGTCGGCATCCCGATCCTCGCCTCGATCGCCGCGACGCGCGGCGCGGAGCTGACCGGCATCCGCCTCGCGCTCAGCGTGGACGTGGCCGTGACGCTCGCCGGCGCGGGCCTCGTCTGGTTCGGCCTGCGCTCCCGCCCCGCGGAAGGGATCGGCGGGTAAAGGTGGGCTTTGCCCGCCTCGGGGAAGGGGGCGGGGGTGGGGGAGTGGTTCACGCGGGAGATCGCGGACGCCGGGCGGCTCCGGCTGTTCTGCTTCATCGTGGCCTTCATCGCGGCGTTCCTGTTCATCCGGTTCAGCGTGCGGATGATCCGGCGGCAGGTGCGGTGGTGGCCCGGGAACGTGACGCCCGGCGGACGGCACATCCACCACGTCGTGTTCGGGCTCGTGCTCATGTGCGTCGGCGGCGTGGGCGGACTGGCCCTCACGGACGACTCGTCCGGGTGGGCGGCCGCCGCCGCGGCGGTGTTCGGGGCGGGCACCGCGCTCGTCCTCGACGAGTTCGCCCTGGTCCTGCACCTCCAGGACGTCTACTGGAGCGAGCAGGGCCGGCTGTCGGTCGAGGTCGTCTTCATCATGATCGCGCTCTGCGGGCTGATGCTGCTGGGCCTGCGGCCCCTCGGCGTGGACGACGCCGCCGGGGACGGGGTGTGGGGCGTCGCGGGCGTCCTGCTGTTCAACCTGTGCGTCGCGGTGATCGCCCTCCTCAAGGGCAAGGTCTGGACGGGCGTCATCGGCCTGTTCATCGGGCTCGTCGCGATCGTCGGCGCGATCCGGCTGGCCCGGCCGGACTCGCCGTGGGCCCGGCGCCGCTACGCGGAGGGGTCCCGCAAGGAGCGGCGGGCGCGGACGAGGGAGCGCCGGTACCGCCTCCCCGTCCAGCGCCTCGGGGACCGGCTGAGCGATCTGATCGCCGGACGTCCGTCCATCAAGTCGTAGGGAGCGGCGGGCGCCGGGTTGACGCGGCCCGGCGGACGCGGACGGTCACCGTTGCGGGATCGACCCGCAAACCGACAAACAAGAACAGGAGAGACACGCGATGATGCCCGACCAAGACAGGTTGAACATCACCGGCCCGTCGCCGGTGGACGTGCTCACCAGGAAGTTCAAGGACGCGATCGCCGCCGCCTTCGGGCAGGAGCACTGGAGGACGGACCCCGTCATCCGGCGGGGCAAGCAGGCCGATCTGCAGGCCAACGTCGCCCTGATGCTGGCCAAGAACCTGAACCTCGACTCCCGGGTCGTGGCGCAGCGGATCGTGGACCATCTCGACGTCGGTGACGTCGTGTCCGAGGTCCGGATCAGCGGGCCCGGCTTCATCAACCTGACGCTGAGCGACGAGTGGATCACGGAACAGCTCCGGCGGATCTCGGCCGACGAGCGCCTGCGGGTGCTGTCGGCCCCGAGGCCGGAGCGGATCGTGGTGGAGTACTCCTCACCCAACGTCGCGAAGGTGATGCACGTCGGCCACCTGCGGACGACGATCGTGGGCGACGCCGTCGCCCGCATCCTGGAGTTCCTGGGGCACGAGGTGATCCGGGACAACCACATCGGTGACTGGGGCACGCCGTTCGGCATGCTCATCGAGCACCTCCTCGACTTCGAGGGGGGCACCGATGCCGGGCTCGACGCGTTCGTGAGCGACACGGGCGCCTTCTACAAGGCGGCCAACGCGAAGTTCGTGTCGGACGAGGAGTTCGCCGGACGGTCGCGGCGGCGGCTCGTCGCCCTCCAGCGGGGCGACGACGAGACGCTGCGGTACTGGCAGCTCCTCGTGGACGTCTCCTTGCGTTCCTACAACGCGTTGTACGAGCGGCTCGGCGTCAGGCTGACCGCCGACGACGCCAAGGGGGAGAGCTTCTACAACGAGATCCTCCCCGAGATCGTCGACGAGCTGGAGCAGCGCCGCCTCGCGGTGCCCAGCGAGGGCGCCCTGTGCGTCTTCCTGCCGGATTTCAAGGGCAGGGACGGCGAGGACAAGGCGGTCATCGTCCGCAAGAGCGATGGCGGGTACAACTACACCACCACCGATCTCGCCACGATCGTCTACCGGGTCGCCGTCCTGCGCGCCGACCGGGTGGTCTACGTGGTGGGCGATGAGCAGACGGAGCACTTCGAGCTGCTGTTCGCCGTCGCGGAGATGGCGGACTTCCTGCTCAGGGGGACCGTGCTCGAACACGCCAAGATCGGCATGGTGACCGACCCCGCGACCGGCGGCAAGCTGAAGAGCCGGTCCGGCGACGCGGTCCCGCTGTCCGCACTGCTGGACGGCGCGTACGAGCGGGCCGCGGCGAAGTTCGACGAGAGCGGTCGCGGCGAGCGGTTCGACGCCGCGACCCGTGCCGCGATCATCCGCGACGTCGCCGTGGGCGCGGTGAAGTTCGCCGACCTGCTGGTGGCGCGGAGCAGCAAGTATCCGTTCGACCTCGAACGGATGATCGCGTTCACCGGCAGGTCCGCCGGCTTCGTGCAGTACGCCGGCGTCCGGATGAAGTCCGTCCTGCGCAAGGCCGGGCTGACGCCGGAGTCGGCCACGGGCCCGATCGTGATCGGGACCGAGGAGGAGCGGAACCTGGCGCTGCACCTGCTGGACTTCGGCATCACGCTGGAGGAGGCGGGCGCGGCGGCGGCGCCGCACCTGGTGGCGGAGTACGTCTACGGCCTCGCCACCCGCTACACGGCCTTCTACGAGGCCTGCCCGGTGCTCAAGGAGGGCGTCGACGAGGAGACCAGGGCGTCCCGGCTGGCCCTGTGCGCGGTCACGCTGCGCACGCTGGTCACCGGCCTGGAGCTCCTCGGCGTTCCCTCACCCGACCGGATGTGAGGGACGCGTACTGATC
>NZ_JBEZJP010000291.1:0-10507 GCF_040653175.1 Actinomadura sp. NPDC048032 | reverse complement strand
GTGGATGGCGGCGAGCGCGGTGGCGACGCCGACCGCGAGTCCCTCCAGGTCGGAGCCGGGCAGGGGGCCCCTGTCCCCGACGGCCTTCTCCAGGCTCGGCCCGTCGATGTACTCGGTGACGATGTACGGCGGGTCCTGGTCGAGCTCGGCGTCGATCACCGGCGCGGTGCAGAACCGGTGGACGCGCCGCGCCGCGGTCACCTCGCGGCGGAACCGGGCGAGGAACGCCGGCTCCCCGGCCAGCTCCCGGTTGACGACCTTCACCGCGACCCGCCGGCCGTCGGGCTCGGCGGCCAGGTAGACCGTCCCCATGCCGCCGCGGCCGAGCCGCCCGAGCAGGCGGTACGGGCCGAGGACGCGGGGTTCGTCGTGCTCCAGCGGTCCGGCGGCGTACGTCGTCATGGGGGGCGGCGCTCCTTGAGAGATCGTTCGTCCGGGGGCCAGCCTAGGGGAGGCCGCGGCGCCGGGCGGGACCTCAGGGGATCAGCAGGAGCTTGCCGGTGCTGCGCCTCGCCTCGAGGTCGGCGTGCGCCGCGGCGGCCTCGGCGAGGTCGTAGCGGCGGCCGACGTGGACCTTCACGGCACCGGACTCCACCCACGCGTAGACGTCGGCGGCGCGCTCCAGCAGCTCCGCGCGCTCCTCGACGTAGTGGGCGAGGGACGGCCGGGTCAGGAAAACCGATCCGGCCCGGTTGAGGCGCTGCGGGTCGAACGGCGGGACCGGGCCGCCCGCCGCGCCGTACAGGGCCAGGGTGCCGCGCCGCCGGAGGCTCTCCAGGCTCCCGTCGAACGTGGGCGCCCCGACGCCGTCGTACACGACGGCGACGCCCTCGCCTCCGGTGAGCTCCCGCACCCGCTCGGGGAACCCGTCGTAGCCCATCGTGGCGTCCGCGCCCGCGTCCTTCGCCAGGCTCTCCTTCTCCGGGGTGGACGCCGTCGCGATCACCCGGGCGCCGAGGGAGACGGCCGCCTGCGTGAGCAGCAGCCCCATCCCGCCCGCCCCCGCGTGCACGAGGACGGTGTCGCCCTCCCGGACCGGATACGTCGACCTCGTCAGGTAGTGCGCGGTCATGCCCTGCAGCAGCGACGCCGCCGCGTCCTCCAGGCCCACCCCGCCGGGGACGGGGACGACCTTGTCCGCGGGGACCACGGCCTTCTCCGCGTAGCCGCCCTGCACGTTCGCCCACGCGACGCGGTCGCCCGCCGAGAACTCACGGACGCCCTCGCCGACCGCCGCGACCGTCCCCGCCGCCTCGACGCCGGGCGTGTAGGGGGTCTCCTGCGGGTAGGCGCCCGTCCGGTAGTACACGTCGATGAAGTTGACCCCGGCCGCCGCGACGTCGATCAGCACCTCGCCCGGCCCGGGCACCGGGTCGGGGCGCTCGGACGCCTCCAGGACCTCGGGGCCGCCGGTGCGGGTGATGACGATCGCGCGCATGTCGTTCTCCTGACGGGTCGGTTCGCGTGGACGCTCCCGGAGAACCCCGGCGCCCCCGCGGGCTATTCCGCCGGCGGGACGGTCACACCCAGTCGCGCATGGTCCGGCTGACGAGCGTCACGGCCTCCTCCACGCGCGCCGCGACCGTCCCGGCGTCCCAGATGTCCTGGCGGGCGCAGTCCTCGAAGGCGACCTTGGTCGCGGCCAGGTAGAACGACACGACGATCCGCGGCCGCAGGTCCCGCTCCATGTCGACGCCCTCGCGGCGCGCGATCTCGGTGGCGAGCGCCTCCGCCGACGCGGAGTAGCGCGCCATCTGCGCCGCCATCAGCGACGGCGTCGCCTCGATCACCTGCCGGACGCGGCGGAACCGGGCGCCGTCGGCCGGGTCGCTCTCGGCGATCGTCCGCAGGACGACGCGCAGCGACTCGAACAGCGCGGTGAACGGCCGCTCCTCGGGCGGGCGGGCCGCGAGGGCCTCCTCCAGCACCTGGTCGTGCTCGGTGAGGAAGCTCGTGACCACGTCCTCCTTGGTGCCGAAGTAGCGGAAGAAGGTGCGCTGCGACACCTCCACCGCCGCCACGATCTCGTCGATGGTGGTCGCCTCGTAGCCCTGGGCGAGGAACAGGTCCAGGGCCGCGTCGATGAGCGCGAGGCGGGTCCGCTGCTTCTTGCGCTCGCGCAGCCCGGCCAGAGCGCGGCCCTGCTCCGGACCGTGCCCCTGGGCGCGGGGGTGTGTGTGGCCTGACGGGTCGCCGGCGGGGACGGCGCTCATCGGCTCGCTCCTTCTTCTTTGGCTGACGCGGGCGGCGCCCGCCTCACAGAGGCTTCTATCACGGACGGAGCCTCCGTATGCGGGCCAGGTTCCGGGGACCGGAAACCACCTGCGCGGTGATTGGCCCGTATCCGGACGGCGCGTTACACCGCTTCTGCGGACCATCCCCTAGCGGCCGGGGTACACCCGTCCCCACTCTTGGGATTCTCCCCGCACGGCGGCCGGATCGGAGTCATGCTGAGGAGCGGTCACCAACCGTCGCCGGATGGTAGCTCAAGGTCATGCCGGCGGCTCGGACCAGCTGAGGCGGCTGATGTGTCTGTAGTCGGTGGGCGGGAGATCGCCGAGATGCGCCGGCGTCACCTCGCGGCGCTCGCGCGCGAGGTCGAGGCCCGGGGCCTGTCCTGGCGGTTCGCCGGGCCCGGGGAGTCCCTGCTGGCCGTCTACGCGCCGGGCACGGGGCGCCATGTGATCGTCCTCGCCACGCCGTGCGGCGACGGCTGGTACTACCTGTGGCCCTCCGGCGGCATGGCCGACGCGGCCCGGCCCGGCGAGGTCGCCGACCATGTCCGCGCCCTTCTCGGCTGACCCCGCCTTGCTCCCCGGGCCCGGGGTTCCCTAGACTCCATACCGAACGTCTGTTCGAGAACGAGGTCCGCATGCTCCTTCCCCCGTGCGGCGAGCGCGAGGGGGAGGCAGATGACGCGCGTGTTCGGCGATCCGGTGGACGTCTGGGTGAGCGACGGCCGTCCGGTCCGGTTCGTCTGGCGTGGCCGGCTCTACACCGTCCGGCGGGTGCTGGAGCACTGGGTCACGACCCGCGACTGGTGGCGGGAGCGGCATCCGGACGGCGAGGCCGCCGGCGAGCGGGAGTTCTGGCGGATCGAGGCGACCCCGGACCGGGAGATCGGCGTCTACGAGCTGCGTTATGACGTCGCCGCCGACAGTTGGCTGCTATCCCGGGTATGGGACTGACGTGCATATTCATGTCGCTTCGTCCTATTCGCTCCGGTTCGGCGTCGCGCCGCCCGCGGCGCTGGCGGAGCGCGCGGCGGTCCTCGGCATGGAGACGCTGGCGCTGACCGACCGCGACGGCCTGTACGGCGCCGTCCGGCACGTCCGGGCGTGCGCCGACGCGGGGATCGGCGCCGTCGTCGGCGCCGACCTCAGGGTCGCCTCCACCGGGGAGGAACGCGTGGTCGTCCTCGCCGAGGGCCGCGCCGGGTGGCGGTCGCTGTGCCGGCTGGTGACGGCGGCGCACGCGGCGGGCGAGCGCGGCCGCCCGCTGGTGACCAGGGAGATGGTCGCCGCGCACGCCGAGGGCCTCATCGTCCTGCTCGGCCCGGCCTCGGACGTCGGCCGGGCCCTCACCGGGCGCCGCCCGGACGTGGCGGCGGCCCGGCTCGCGGCGTGGCGCGCCGCGGCCGAGACCATGATCGAGATCGTCGACCACCGTGACAGGGGCGACGGGCCCCGGGCGGCGCGGATGCTCGCGCTCGCCCGCGAGGCCGGGGCGCCCGCCGTCCTGGGCAACGCCGTCCGCTACCTGGACCCGTCCGACCACCCGGTCGCGCAGGTCCTGGACGTGACGCGCCGCCTGGTCCCGCTCGACCGGCGGCACCTGGACGACCGCACCGGCCAGGCGTACCTGAAGTCGATCCCCGAGATGCGCCGGGTCGCGGAGCGGAGCTGCGGCCCGGACGAGGCCGACGCGCTGCTCGCGGCCACCCGGCGGCTGTCGGAGCGCTGCGTCCTCGATCCCGGCCGCGACCTCGGCACGGACGAGGTCCACCTGCCGGCCGTCGAGGGCGACCCGCACGCCCGGCTCGCCGCCCGGTGCGCGGAGGGGATGACGCGGCGCGGGCTCGCCGGGTCGCGCGAGGCGGCGGCCCGGCTCGACCAGGAGCTCGGCGTGATCGGGCGCAAGGGACTGGCGCCGTACTTCCTCACCGTCGCCGACGCCGCCGCGCTGATCAGGGCGCGCGGCATCCGCTGCGCGATCCGCGGCTCGGGCGCGGGCAGCCTGGTCAACTACCTGGTCGGCATCGGCGACCTGGACCCGCTGCGGCACGACCTGGTGATGGAGCGGTTCCTCGCCGACAGCCGCGAGGGCCTGCCCGACATCGACCTGGACGTGGAGTCGGCCCGCCGGCTGGAGGCCTACCAGGCGCTGTTCGACCGGTTCGGCGCCGACGCCACGGCGTGCGTGTCGATGATGGAGACCTACCGTGCGCGCAGCGCGCTGCGCGACGTCGGCAACGCCGTCGGGCTCCCGCCGCACGAGATCGACGCGATCGCCAAGGCGTTCCCGCGGATCCGGGCGAACCAGATCCGCGCGGCCCTGGACGACCTGCCCGAGCTCCGGCAGAGCAACCTGGCGGCGGGCCGCCTGGAGGTGCTGTTCCGGATCGCCGAGCGCCTGGACGGGCTGCCCCGCCACATCGCCATGCACCCGTGCGGCGTCCTGCTGTCGAACCCGGGCCTGCGGGACCGGGTCCCGGTCGAGCGCGCCGCCGTGGGGTTCCCGATGAGCCAGTTCGACAAGGACGACGTCGAGGCGATGGGGCTGCTCAAGCTCGACGTGATCGGCGTCCGGATGCAGTCGGCGATGGCGCACGCGGTGGCGGAGGTCGCCCGGGTGACGGGGGAGGAGATCGCGCTGGAGGACGTCCCGCGCGACGACCCCGAGACGTACGCGCTGGTGCGCACGTCCCGGACGCTCGGCTGCTTCCAGATCGAGTCGCCCGGCCAGCGGGAGCTGATCGGACGGCTCCAGCCCCGCGACCTGGACGACCTGGTCATCGACATCTCGCTGTTCCGCCCCGGCCCGGTCAACTCCGACATGGTGACGCCGTTCCTGGAGGCCCGCGCCGGGAAGCGGGAGCCCGGCTACCCGCATCCCGACCTCGAACCCGCGCTGCGGGAGAGCCTCGGCGTGGTCGTCTTCCACGAGCAGGTGCTGCGCGTCATCGACGTGATGACCGGCTGCGGCCTGTCCAAGGCGGAGGCGGCGCGGCGGAGCCTGAACCA
Organism: Actinomadura sp. NPDC048032; assembly: GCF_040653175.1. Lineage (NCBI taxonomy): Bacteria > Bacillati > Actinomycetota > Actinomycetes > Streptosporangiales > Thermomonosporaceae > Actinomadura > Actinomadura sp. NPDC048032. The sequence goes on along the minus strand of NZ_JBEZJP010000291.1, from coordinate 5,264 downwards.
CGAGCGGGGCCAGGCCGTGGTCGGCGCCTGGTTCCGCGAGCGGGCGCTGGCGCGCGGGTACGACGGGGCGACCGTCGAGCGCGTGTGGCGGATGCTGACCGCGTTCGGCGCGTTCGGCTTCTGCAAGGCCCACGCCGCGTCGTTCGCGCTGCCCACCTACCAGTCGGCCTGGCTGAAGCGGCACCACACGGCCGCCTTCTACGCCGGCGTCCTCACCCACGACCCCGGCATGTACCCCAAGCGGGTCATCCTCGACGACGCCCGGCACTTCGGCGTCCCGATCCTCCCGCTGGACGTCAACCGCTCGGAGGCCGACTGGCGCGCCGAACCCGTCCCGGCGGTCGGCCGGGCCGGGATCCGGGTGGCGCTGAGCGAGGTCAGGGGCATCTCCGACGCCGAGATCGGCAGGATCGCCGAGGCCCGGCCGTACCGGTCGCTGACCGACTTCTGGCGCCGCGCCCGGGTGTCGCGCCCGATCGCCGAGCGGCTGGTCCTGGCGGGCGCGTTCGACGCCCTCCACGAGGGCGTCCCGCGCCGCGACCTGCTGTGCCGCGTCGGCGCCCTCGACCGGGTCACCGCCCGTCCCGCGCACGTCCCGGAGGGCCAGCTCCCCCTCGGCCGCGAGGACGGCGACGAGATTCCGGCGGGTGCGGAGACGGGCCCGGCGGAGGAGATCCCGGCGGGCGGGCTGCCGCCGATGACGCCCGCCGAGGTGGTCGAGGCGGAGCTCGACATCCTCGGCATGGACGTGAGCCGGCACGTCATGACCTTCTACGCCGGGCTGCTCGCCGGGCTCGGCGTCGTCAGCGCCGCCGACCTGCCGGGGCGTCCGGACAAGAGCGAGGTCCTGGTCGCCGGGGTCAAGGTCGCGACGCAGACCCCGGCGGTCAGGTCGGGGCAGCGCGTCATCTTCGCCACGCTGGACGACGCGACCGGCCCGGTCGACCTCACGTTCTTCGAGTCGGTGCAGGACAGGTGCGCCGCCACCGTGTTCGGCTCCTGGCTGCTCGTCGCCCGGGGGCGGCTCCGCCGCGCCGGGGAACGCGCCGTCTCGATCACCGCGAACGCCTGCTGGGACCTGAACACGCTGCACGAGGAGTGGCGCCGCGGCGGCCCCGACGCCGTCCGCGCGGCCATGGCGGGCCCGTCCGGCCGGAGCCGCCCGGTGGGCCGCCGCGTCGTCCAGCCCACGGGGTTCGCGATGTCGCCCTACTCCGACATCGGGCACGCGGGGCCGGCCATCAAGCGCCCTCCGAGAACACCGCTCTGGCACACCAGCCAGGGAAGCTCCGGCCCCCCGCCCGCCTGACCCGCGCGGCCCGGTCCGGGCGGGTCACCGGGTGATCTGGATCCGGGTGATCTGGAAGACGGTCGCCATGCACAGGGCGGCGGCGAGGGCCTGGAAGGCGGCCGCCGCGACGCCGACGTGCACGTCGAGGCGGGCGTCGGCGAGCGTCTCGACGCTGCCGTGCGTGAACACGCGCCCGAGGACCAGGCCGAGCAGGGCGCAGCCCCACCAGCCCCCGACGACGAGCCCGGCGGCCTGGCGCTCGGCCGTCCGGTACCGGCCGCTGTTCACCCACACCTCGTAGACCATCCGGGGCGGCAGCCACAGGTTGACGACCGGGAGGAACCAGCCGAGCAGCACCCAGGCGCGGTGGTGGCGGTGCGGCCCGGGGGACTGGTGGAACGCCCGCCACAGCCAGGTCAGGTACAGCAGGCCGGTGACCCCGGCCATGATCGCGCCGATCGTGAACACGTCCCCGTAGGGGGCGAGGGCCTTGCCGGTGGCGGCGGCGTCATAGCTGTCGTGGGTCGCGCCGTGCAGCGGCTGCGCCAGCCTGAGCAGGCTGATCCCCGAGCCGAGGGCCACGAACGCGTTGAAGCCGAGCAGCATGAACACCGCCACGCCGACGGCCCGGAAGTCGCGGCGCCGCGCCCACGCGCCGCAGGCCGGGCACCGGTCGACCTCGGTCGGGATGATGTCGCCGCACAGCGCACACGGCATGATCCACCTCCCCAGGGCCTTTGCTGTTGGCTGTTTTGGATACTACGTACGTTTGACCGGCGCGGCCCAACGGGAATTCGGGCCCTTACAAGATCGTCACATGGGGAGCACGAGCCGGGTGACCGCGCACGTCGCGGCCGCGGTGACGGCCGCCCAGGCGGCGAGGCGCCCGAGGCCACCTGTGGACAGCAGCCGTTCGGGACGGAACCGGGTCACCGCCAGCAGCGCCCACCACTCGGCGGCCAGCGCGATGCTCGCGTACAGCGACCCGAGACCGATCAGCGAGAAGAGCAGGACGGTCCCCGCCGGCGTCACGGTGTGCGCGAACAGGGCGGGCCCCCTCGACGGTCCGCGCATGCCGCGCCGCAGGGCCAGCAGGACGGCGCCCCAGCCCGCGGCGCACAGCACCCACACGACCAGGACCGTCACGGGCAGTCCGTTCATCGACTCCGGTGCCAGTGCCGAGCCTCCCCCGTCTTCCGCGCTTCCCCGTCTGCGTTCCCCTGCCGGGCCCGTCAGGTCATCAGGCCCGACTCCCAGGCCCACGCCGCCGTCGCGACCCGGTTCCGCGTCTCCAGCTTGCGGTTGACGCTGCCGAGGTGCGTCTTGACCGTGGAGAGCGACACGTACAGCTCCGCGGCGATCTCCTCGTTCGTCCGGCCGCGCGCCACGAGCCGGACCACGTCCAGCTCCCGCTCGGTGAGCGGCTCGCGCGGCTGGACGGGGCGCGCGGGCCGCCTGGCCAGGTGCTCCAGCAGCCGGACGGTGATGGACGGCGACACCAGCGACCCGCCGTTCGCCGCCGCGCGTACGGCCTCCACCAGCAGCGCGGGCCCGCTGTCCTTCAGCAGGAACCCGACCGCGCCGCCGCGCAGCGCCCCGTAGACGTACTCGTCCATGTCGAACGTCGTGACGATCACGATGCGGGGCGGGTCGGGGACGCCCGGGCCGGCGAGGGCGCGGGTCGCCTCCAGCCCGTCCATCCGCGGCATCCGGATGTCGAACAGGCACACCTGCGGGCGCAGGCGGCGGGCCAGCGCGACGGCCTCGGCGCCGTCGGCGGCCTCCCCGACGACCTGCATGTCGGGCTGCGAGTCGACGATCATCCGGAACCCGGTCCGGACCATCTCCTGGTCGTCGGCGATCAGTACGCGGATGGTCACCTTGCCGATTGTGTCAGCATCCCCGGTTATCCGTCCGATACGGGGAGGCGTGCGACGACCTCCCACCCGCCCTCGGGGCGCGGGCCCGCGTGCAGCCGCCCGCCGAGCGCGCCGACCCGCTCGCCCAGCCCGGTGAGCCCGAACCCGCCGGACGGCAGCCGCCGGCCGCCGCGCCCCCGCCCGTCGTCCCGCACGGCGATCTCGACGTCGGCTCCGACCCGCGCCAGCGTGACCCGCACGGACGCGGCGTCGGCGGCGTGCTTGCGGACGTTGGTCAGCGCCTCCTGGACGACGCGGTGCGCCGACGCCGCGACCTCGGGCGGCAGCGTGCCGAGGCCGGGCTCCAGCGTGAGCGCGGCGGGCGGGTGGGCGAACCCCTCGACGAGATCCCTGAGCCGTTCGAGGTCGCCGACGGGACGGGTGCTGGAGCCGCCGTCCGGGAGGGCGTCCCCGTCCGGGGCGTTGACGTTCTGGGCGTCGCGCAGCAGCCCGACCATGCGCCGCATCGACGTGAGCGCCTCGGTGCCGGCCTTCTCGATCTCGCCGAGCATCCGGTCGAGCTGCTCCTGCGTCTGCGCGGCGCCCGACCGGGCCGTGAACCGCGCCGCCTGCGCCTGGACGACGATGCCGGTCACGTGGTGGGCGACGAAGTCGTGCAGGTCGCGGGCCAGCTCCAGCCGCTCGTCCCGGCGCGCCGAGGCCAGCGACCTGGCCCGCCGCGCGTCCAGCGCCCGCAGGTAGAGGCCGACGCCGAGCGCGACCGCCACGGTGATGCCGAGCGGCGCGGTGAACAGGGCCGCCGCGATCAGGGACCAGCGCAGCGGGGTCGCCAGGACCGCCGCGGCGAGCAGCACCGCGACCGGGACGAGCCGGTCGCGGCGGGCCTTCCACACCACCCGCGCGAGGATGATCAGCAGGCCGCCGATCTCCGCGAACAGGCTCGGGGCGCCGGCCGCGGGCCGCACCACCGCGCCGAGGCAGAGGGTGCTGAGCACCGACAGCGCCCCCGCCCCGGCCGCCCACGCCAGGAGGCCGCGACCGGAGACCGCCGCGACGTTGGCCACCAGCGCGACGAACACCATCCATAGGGCGGAGGGGTCACGGAACGCGGCGGCCGTGCACCCCAGCAGGTACAGGGACGCGAACCCGGCGTACGCCGCGCGCACCAGGCAGCCGCCCACCGAATGGATGCGGTCCAGACGTGCCCCAACGTCGCTCACGTTCAAGCAGCGTACGACCCGATGCGGATCCCCGGATCGGCCATTCGGCCGATCCGGCGCCCCCGGTACCGGCTTCGCGTCCGATGCGGCGGGGCGGCGGCGCGGCGCAGGCTGGGGGCATGTACCTGATCTACGTTCCCCTCGCCGCCGTGTTCGCCGCGTTCGTGGTCTACGGCGGCGTCGTGATGCCCGCCATGGAGATCGCCGAGTCCGTCCGCGACCGCCGCCGCACCCGTCCGCCCGACAACGTCCTGGATCTGCGCCCGGCCGGCGGGCCGTCCGCGGCGGGAGAGCGGGAGGAGGCGGCGTGAGCGAGCCCGTCCTGTCCGGCCGCGGGCTGGTGAAGCGGTTCGGGACGGCCGTCGCGCTGGACGGCGTCGACCTGGCCGCGGGCCGCGCCGAGGCCGTCGCGATCATGGGCCCGTCCGGGTCGGGCAAGTCGACGCTGCTGCACTGCCTCGCCGGGATCCTGAAGCCGGACGCGGGGGAGGTGCACCTGCTCGGCCGGCGGATCGACACGCTCGGCGAGCGCCCCCGCAGCGCGCTGCGCCGGAGCCGGTTCGGCTTCGTGTTCCAGTTCGGGCAGCTGCTCCCCGAGCTGCCCGCGGTGGAGAACGTCGCGCTGCCGCTGATGCTGAACGGGACGCCGAGGCGGGAGGCGGTGCGGGCGGCGCGGGACTGGTTCGGGCCGCTCGGGCTGGACGGGCTGGAGCACCGGCGCCCGGGCGAGCTGTCGGGCGGCCAGGCGCAGCGCGTCGCGATCGCCCGCGCGCTCGTGCCCCTCCCGGCCGTCGTGTTCGCCGACGAGCCGACCGGCGCGCTCGACCAGGCGACCGGCCACGAGACCATGCGGCTGCTCGTGGACGCCACCAA
>NZ_JBEZJP010000290.1:0-10542 GCF_040653175.1 Actinomadura sp. NPDC048032 | reverse complement strand
GGGGCGGCAGCGCGTCGGCGAGCAGGCGGTGGGCGCGGTCCGGGTCGGGCTCGGCGGACGCGGCCTCGCGCAGGCGCAGCGCGGTGCCGAGGCGGTGCCGGGCCTCGGCGGCGAGCACCTCCTCCTCGGGCGGCTCGGCGCCGGGGGAGGGGTGCGGGACCCGCGCGGCGTCGGCCAGCCCGGCCGCCGCGTGCACGTCGCCGGAGTCCAGCAGCGCGCGGAGCCGCCCGGCGAGGCCGCCGCCCCGGTCGGTCTCGCGCACGACGGCGAACACCAGGCGGCGGGCGTCGCCCTGCTCGACGCCCAGCTCCTCGGCGGCGTACCGGAGCAGGGCGCGCTCGGACGCCCGCTGCCGCAGGCGCTCGCGGAGCCGGTCGGCGATGTCGAACAGCAGCAGTGCGGGCAGGTCGGCGCCCGAGCGGAGCGCGGCCAGCACGGTGTCGGCGTGCGTGGTGGTGGTGTCGCGGCTGCGGCGCGCCCACTCGGCTCCGGCCGCCGCGACCGCGTCCCCGTCCGGGCGCAGGCCGCCTCCCGGCACGGCGAAGCCGTCCAGGACCCGCATCGGGCCGGTGAGGCGGGCGCCGAAGAGGAAGTCGGCGAGGTGGCGCCTGCCGAGGACGTCCAGCGACTCGCGCACCTTCCGGTACGCGGGGTAGGGCGCGGCGGACGGCAGCGCGTCGGGTTCGCGGATCTCGACGCCGTCGGCGGCGGCCGGCCCCGCCAGCTCCTCGCCCCGCACCCCGGAGGTGCGGGCGATGGCCTCGACCTCGGCGGGCGTGGCCATCCGCAGCGCCCCGGCCGCGTCGGCGAGGCGGGCGCGGGCCTCGCCGAGGCGGCGCTCGGCGAGCTCGCGGCCGCCGCGCAGCCGCGCCTCCAGCGGGCGCGTGTCGCCGCGCTCGGCGGCGGAGAACAGCGGCGCCAGCTCGCGGTGCTCGGCCTCCAGCCGGTCGATGAGCTTGCGGTACTTCAGCTGCCCGCGGGCCCGCCGCCAGCACTGCCGGACCAGCCTGACCCGGGCCGCGACGGCCGCCGCGTCCAGCGCCCCGTCCAGCGCGTAGCGGACGCGCAGGTCTTCGGGGGGCCGGTCGCCCGCGGCCCGCGCGGGTTCCAGCACCTCCCGCCGGTAGTCCTCGTCGAACGCCACGGGCGCCTCCAGGGGATCCGCGGCCCGCTCAGCTGACCTGGACCCGGGAGAGGGCCTTGCGGGAGCGCTCGACCTCCTCCTCCGACATGCCGCCGACGTCCACCTTCAGCTCCAGCCGCTCCCCGGTCTCCTTCTCCACGGCCGTGACGTTCAGCAGGCCGGAGGAGTCGAGCTCGAACGTCACCCCGATCGGCCAGCCCGACTTCTTGCCCGGCGGGACGCGGATCTCGCCGGTCGCGATCTCGGTGTTGTCGATCAGGTCGGCGGACTCCACCACGCCGGCCTGCTCCATGACCCGGACGTCGGCCGAGGTCTGGTCGTCGTAGACGGTGAAGAAGTCCTCGGTCCTGGCGGCGGGCAGCTCGTCGTTGGCGTGCACGAGGTGCGCGACGCTCTCGGCGCCGGTCTCCCGGTCGACGACCACGATCCCGAACGCGTGCGAGGCGACCGTCCTGATCCGCCGCCCGGCGATCTGCTTCTGCTGCTCGGCCGACAGGCCCGCCCGGTTCGCCATCTCCTCGGCGCGCTCGGCGGCGCCCTCCTGGACGAGCCGCCGGTAGGTCTCCTCGAACGCGTACAGGGCGGCCCCCTTGGCGACCGCGAGGTCGGGGTCCTGGAGGCGGGGGGCGAGGCCGAGCTCGGTCTGCAGCCGCGCCGCGACGACCGGCATCTTCGTGGAGCCGCCGACGAGGACGAGGTCGTCGTAGTCCTCGACGCCCTTCTCGGCGGCGGTGGCCAGCGTCCGGCCGGTGATCTCCACGGTGCGGTCGAGGAGGTCCTGGGTCAGCTCCTCCAGCTTCTCCCGCGTCACCTCGACCGAGGCGACCCGCCCGGCGTGCATCACCCGGACGGTGTGGGACGTGCGGGTGGTGAGGGCCTTCTTGGCGTCCTCGGCGTCGCGGCGCAGCTGCTGCTCGGTCTGCCGGTCGTCCAGCGGGTCGCCGGCGTCGGGGTGCTCGGCGCGGAACCGCTCGGCCAGGTGCTCCACGAGCCGGGCGTCCCAGTCGGCGCCGCCGAGCTCGTGGTCGCCGTCGGTGCACACCACCTCGATGTGGCCCCCGCGCAGCGCGATGACGGTGGTGTCGAACGTCCCGCCGCCGAGGTCGTACACCAGGATCGTGCGGTCGGTCTCGGGGTTGAGGACGCCGTAGGTGATCGCGGCGGCGATCGGCTCGGACACGATGTCGATGACGTTCAGCCCCGCGATGCGCCCCGCCTTGCGGGTCGCGTCGCGCTCGGCCACGCCGAAGTAGGCCGGGACGGTGATGACCACGTCGCGGGTCTCCTCGCCGGTGGTGGTGCGCGCGTCCGTCGCCAGCTTCAGCAGGATGAACGCCGACACCTCCTCGGGCGTGAAGTCGATCCCGTGGATGGGGCGGGTGACGTCGCGGCCCATGTCCCGCTTGATGAGGCTGACGACGTTGTCGGGCTCCAGGACCGCGGTGTCCTTCGCGGTCTGGCCGACGACGACGTTCTCGCCGCTCTCGAAGAACACGACGGACGGCGTGGTGTCGGTGCCCTCCAGGTTCCGCTGGACCGCGGGCCGGCCCACGTCGTCGATGGAGGCAATGCAGGAGTACGTCGTTCCCAGGTCGATCCCGTAGACGGCCATGTCCCTCACCCGCTGTTCGTCGTCTGTCCGTTGTGCGACGCCTCGCCGGCGGGCGCCGGCTCGGCGAGCCTGCCGACGCTGACCGCCGCCTTGCGCAGCACCTTTCCGCTCTGCTCGAACCCGTCGGACTGCACGGCCGTGACGGTGCCGTCCGCCACGGGGTCCTCGACGGGCGTGACCGCGACCGGGCGGTGCCGGGACGCGTCGTAGGGGGCGCCCGGCTCGACGGTGAACCGCTCGACGCCGAGCCGCGCGAGCGCGTCGGCGACGTCGTCGGCCAGCGCCGCCAGCAGCACCGCCGTCCGCCGCGGGTCGGGCGCCTCGGCGAGATCGGGCGCGCTGAGCCGTTCGGCCTCGCGGCGCGCCTGGTCGTGCAGCCGGTACAGCGCCGCGCGGACGGGCTCCAGCATCGACTGCAGCTCCCCGCGCCGCAGCCGCTGGTTCTCCTCGTGGAGCCGGTCGATGACGGCCTCGCGGTGCTCCGCGCGCTCGCGCTCGCGGTCGAGGCGGGCGGTGAGCCCGGCGAGGGCGTCCCGCACCTCGGCGTGCAGCACCGCGCCCACATCGTCCCCGCCGGCGTCCCCGGCGTCCCCGGCGCGCGCCGGCTCGGGCCCGGCACCGGAGGCTTCGCTGACTGGGGGTTCCCCGTCCCTCGACACGTAGAGTCACCTTAATGCTGGACGGCAGGAGACGTCAGGCCAACCGATGACCTCCACCGGACTCTAGTTTGACCCGTGCCCGCCGTTCCAGCACCGACTTTCCGTGCCGTTTTCTTGGGATGACACGTCTGGGTAACACAGGGGAAACGGGTGTCGCCGAAGCTGGGGACCTCGCACGGAGACTGGAGGTGGCGATGTTGCTGCGAATAAGGGTGCGCCTGCCGGACCGCCCCGGTTCGCTGGGGCAGGTCGCGCGGACCCTCGGCGCGGCGGGCGCGGACGTGGTGCAGATGACGGTCCTGGAACGCGACAACGGGCGGGCGATGGACGACTTCACCGTCGCGTGGCCCGCGGGGGCCGATTCCGAGCGGCTGACCGGGGGCCTCGGCTCGGTGCCGGGCGTGGAGGTCGTCGGGATCTGGCCGACGGCCGAGCCGCAGGGCGCCCATCCCGACGCGGCCGTGATCGGCCAGGTCGCGGCCGTCCCGGAGCGCGGCCTGGAGATCCTCGCCGACGCCGTCCCGGCCGTCCTGAGCGCCGACTGGGCGGGCCTCGCCGAACTGAAGGGGGAGGACGAGGCGGTCCTCGTGCACGCCAGCGCGGGCGGCGAGCCGGGGACGGTCCTGCCGGACCTGCGGCCGCTGAGGCCGCGGGCGTTCACGGCGCCGGACGGCACGCGTTTCGCGGTCTGCCCGCTCGCGGCGGGCGGGGTCGCGCTGGTGGTCGCCCGGACGGGCGCGCCGCCGTTCCACCGGACGGAGGTGTTCCGGCTGGAGCAGCTCGCCGGGGCCGCCAACGCCGTCCTGCACCGGGTCCGCGGCGCGTCCCCGCTCTGAGCGCCCGCGTCGTTCCGGCCCGTGCCGGTCCGGCGGGGCGAGGTCAGTCCAGCAGGGCGAGGACCGCGTCCAGGTCGGTGAGGCCGGCGTCGGAGCCGAGCCCCTGGGCGACGGTGGCCGCCGCGGCGGTGCCCCAGCGCGCGGCCTCCAGCACGTCCTTCCCGTGCGTCAGGCCGGTGATGAACCCCGCGCAGTAGGCGTCGCCGCAGCCGGTCGTGTCGACGACCTCGACGGGCAGCGCCGGCAGCCGGTGCGCGCCCTCGGCGGTGGCGACGAGGCTGCCCTCCCCGCCGAGCGTGACGACGACCGTGCGGGGCCCCCGCGCGAGCAGCGCGGCGGCGGCCTTCTCCGGGTCGTCCTCGCCGGTCATGAGGGCGGCCTGCTCCTCGTTCGGCAGGAAGTGGTCGACGTGGGGCAGGAAGGCGGCGGCGCCGTCCAGCAGGTCGGGCATGGTGGACAGCAGATCCATCGTCACGACGGCGCCGGCCTCGCGTGCGGCGTCGAGCACGGCGAGGAAGGCCGGGTCGTTGAGGCCGAACGTGACGTCGGGGCCGCCGAGGTGCACCGCGCTCGCCGCCTCCAGCAGGCCCGGCCCGACCGCGTCCGGGGCGAGGGTCAGGTTCGCGCCGGGGACGTGGAAGCTCGGGCGCCCGCCGTCCGGCCGGATCGGCAGGATCGACGCGCTGGTCTGCTCGGCCGTCCGCCGGACGAGCCCGCGCACGTCCACGCCCTCGCGCGCCATGATCGTGACCAGCAGGTCGCCGAGGTCGTCGGCGCCGATCGCGCCGACCGAGACGACCTCGTTGCCGAGGCGGGCCAGGGCGACGGCGGTCCCGGCGGCGGCGCCCGCCGCGGTCACCCGGATCCGCTCGACGACGACGGTGCCCTGGCCGTCCGGGATGCCCTCCACCGGGCGGGCGAGCACGTCCAGGATGTGCGCGCCGAGAGTGACGACGGTCATGTCCGGCCCCTTAGTGATCGTCTGGGCCGTAGCGTACGCGGTGCAGGCCACGGAATGTGAGAGGTATTCGCATGTTGCTGAGGGACGAGCGGGACGCGTTGTGCGGGGTCGGCCGGCGGCTGGCCGCGACCGGGCTGGTGACGGGCGCGTCCGGCAACGTCAGCGTCCGGTCCGGCGACCTGGTCGCGGTCACGCCGGGCGGGATGATGCTCGACCGGATGGAGCCGGCCGACTGCCCGGTCGTGGACATCGCCGGCCGGTGGGTCGAGGGGGACAAGGCGCCCTCGTCCGAGACCCCGATGCACCTCGCCCTCTACGAGGCGACCCCGGCCTCCGCCATCGTGCACACGCACTCCACCTACGGCGCCGTCGTGGCGACGACCATGAGCGAGCTGCCGCCGATCCACTACAACACGCTCCTGCTCGGCGGCGTGGTGAAGGTCGCCGAGTACGCCACCTACGGGACGCCCGAACTCGCCGAGAACGTCCGGACGGCCATGGCGGGCGGCAAGCGCGCCGCGCTGATGGCCAACCACGGGGGCGTCACGATCGGCCGCGACCTGGAGGAGGCGTACGAGAACGCGCGCCTCCTGGAGTGGCTGTGCGGGGTGTACGTCCGCGCGAAGACGATCGGGGAGCCGCGCGTCCTGACGGAGGAGGAACTGGCGAAGGTGGTCGAGCGGGGCCTCGCGCCGCCCGACTTCCCCCGCGTGTAACCTAACGCTTGTTAGGTCACTCTGGGAGGCCCGCCTTGCCCTTCGTCCTGGTCGACAAGCCGCGCCCGAACGTCACCCTCATCACCCTCAACCGGCCCGAGCGGATGAACGCGATGGCGTTCGACGTGATGGTGCCCTTCCGGGAGGCCCTGGAGGAGGTCAGCCGCGACAACGGGACCCGCGTCGTCGTCATCACCGGCGCCGGCCGGGGGTTCTGCTCGGGGGCCGATCTGGAGAACCCGGGGAACATCCCGGGCATCGACGGGCTGACGCTCCCGACCATCGCGCTGCGCTCGATGGAGCTGCTGGACGACGTGGTGCGGGCGATGCGGCGCGTCCACCAGCCGGTCATCGCGGCGGTCAACGGCCCGGCGATCGGCGGCGGCCTGTGCCTGTCGCTCGCCGCCGACATCAGGCTGGGCGCGGACACGGCCCTGTTCCGCGCGGCCGGGATCAACAACGGGCTGACCGCGAGCGAGCTCGGCCTCAGCTACCTGCTGCCGCGCGCGATCGGCGCGTCCCGGGCGTTCGAGCTGATGCTGTCCGGTCGCGACGTGGAGGCCGCCGAGGCCGAGCGGATCGGCCTGCTGTCCCGCGTCGTCCCCGGCGACAAGCTCCTCGACGCCTGCTACGAGCTGGCCGAGCGGATCGCCGGGTTCAGCCGCCCCGGCACCGAGCTGACGAAGCGGATGCTGTGGTCGAGCCTGGACGCCGCCAGCCTGGACGCCCACATGGGCCAGGAGGGGCTCGCCCAGCTGTACGTCCGCCTCACCACCCACAACTTCGAAGAGGCGATCAAGGCGCGGAGGGAGCACCGCCCCCCGGACTTCCAGGACTGACGCACAGCGGCCGGGTCCGCCGCTGGTACGACCACGCGGCCGCGCCCAGCGCCACGCCGTAGGCGGCGAACGCGCCGATCCCGCACGCCGCGACCGTCCAGCCGGACCAGCCGCTGATGAGCCCGTCGTGCGGGAGGTCGCGCAGCCCGAGGACGGGCGGCAGCAGGTACGCGACGGTCCCGGCGACCCCGTAGGGCCCGAGCGTCAGAGCGCCGAGCCAGGCCGGGGCGAGCGGCAGCCAGCGCGGCACCCTTCGCCCGGCAAGCGGCGGAACCCAGCGCGGGAAGACCTGCCCCCATGCGTGCGTGAGCCCCATGAGCAGGAAGACTCCGGCGAGCGCCGACAGGGTGGTGAAGTCCAGCCCGTACCTTTCCAGCGTGAGGACCAGCCCGGACGCGCCGTTGCGCTCGAACTCGGCCACGACCTGCTCGCCCTCGATCCCCGCGAAGGAACCCCCGAACGCCCACGTCGTCTTCATGGCGACGTAAGGCGCGAAGCCGAGAGCCCCGCCGTACGCGGCCCACCGCACCGCGCGCGGCGCGGGCGACACGGGCGGCGGAGCCTTCGCGGTCCCCGTCCCCGTGTGCTCCCGGCCGCACCGCGCGCACCTTCCCGCCGTGCCGCGCTGGTAGGCCAGGGCCGTCCCCGCGAGAAGGGCCGCGCCCACCGCGCACAGGGACTCGACGGCGAACCTCGGCCAGTCGTCGACCGTCCCGTCGAAGACGAGTTGCAGCGCGTTCATCACGAAGCCGAACGTTCCGGCCCCCGCCAGCACGCACGCCGTCCAGAGTCCGGTGAGCGGCCACCACCGCGGCATCTGCCGCCCGACGTCGCGGACGCTCGACACCGCCATGATCCCGCCGACGCCCAGCAGGGCGGCGATCATCCAGGCCGCCGCATCGGCGTCCGCCAGCGGAGATCCGGTCTCCCCGCCGCTCGCCCAGTACAGGGCCAGCCCCACCGCGCCCACCGACCATGCCCCGGCCGCGTACCCCGCCCAGCGCGGCCACAGCCTCCCGACCGAATCCATGGGACGAGCCTCTCCGCGCCCCCGTCCCTCGCGCCTCCCGCCGGGGGCCGAACGCCCTACCCCGCGCGGGGGAGCGGCATGGGAGCGGCATGGCAGTCTGAGGGGGTGCCGAAGCTTGCGCCGGACGAGGCGCGCCGCCTGCTGACCACCGTGCCGGTCGCGCGCCTCGCGACCGTGGGGGAGGACGCCCGGCCGCACCTCGTCCCCGTGACGTTCGCCGTCCACCGGGGCGCCGTCTACACGGCCGTCGACCACAAGCCCAAGAGCACCCGGGAGCTGCGGCGCCTCGCCGACATCCGGGCCAATCCCCGCGTCGCGCTCCTGGCCGACCACTACGAGGACGACTGGGACCGCCTCTGGTGGGTCCGCGTGGACGGTCACGCGGCCGTCGTCAACGACCCCGCCCGCATGGCAGAACCTGTGCGGCTCCTGGCGGACCGCTACCCCCAGTACCGCGAGCGTCCGCCGGAGGGTCCGGTCATCGCCGTCACCATCGAGGCCTGGACGGGCTGGTCGGCGTCCTAGAGGGAGCGCTGGAAGGCCGTGACGGCCTCGGCGACCTTCTCGGGGAACTCCACGTGCGGGTGGTGGCCGGCGCCGTCCAGCAGGACGACCTCGCCGTCCAGCCGCCGGCCGACCCACTCGGCCTCGGCGGCCGGGTCGGGCCAGTCGATGTCGCCCGTGCCCATGATGACGAGCGCGGGCGCCTGCACCCGGTCGAGCCGCGCCTCGGACTCGGCGTGGGACATGCTCAGGTAGCCGGCGATGACCTTGCCGCGTCCCGGCTCCTGGAGGTTCGCCTTCAGCTTGGCCTTGTGCTCGGCGAAGTCGGCCGGGGGCTTCGGCTCCCACTTGGGGTAGTACGACATGTAGAGCGGCAGGGCCAGGCCGGGGACCCGCATGAGGGCGGTGGTCAGCTTCTGCGCGAAGCCGCCCTTGCCGTCGCGGACGAACGGCGCCGCCAGGACGAGCCCCTTCACCAGCTCGGGCGCCTCGGCCGCGACCCACACCGCGGCGGCCGCGCCGTTGGAGCAGCCGTAGACCAGCGCCGGGCCCGCGTCCAGGTGCTTGAGCAGGGCCAGCAGGTCGTGGGCCAGCGGCGTGCTCCCGTACTCGGGCCAGCGCGCGCTGGTCTCGCCCATCCCGCGCTGGTCGACGGTCACGACGCGGTACCCGGCGTCCAGGAGCAGCGGCCGGAGGAACCGGTACTGCGACCGCAGGTCGAGCATCGAGGGGAGGCACACGATGAGCGGGCCGTCGCCGCTGTCGTCGTAGGCCAGCCGGCCGCCGGGAAGGTCGAGGAACCGGGTCTCGCTCATCGCGCACTCCTTGAATCGCTGTAGCTCTATGGCTAAGGATATTAGCTATAGGGCGACCGAGAGTCAAGAGCGGTGCTCTCGCGGGATCAGTCCCAGGCCTCGCCGAACCTCGCGAGGTCGGCGGCGTACTCGATGCGGGCGGACCACTCGCCCGGCCAGGCGTCCATGCCGAGGTGCGCGCCCGCGAACGCCCCGGCCAGGCACGCGATCGAGTCGGAGTCGCCCGAGCTGGCCGCGCCGCGCCAGATCGCCCTGACCGGCTCGTCCGGGAAGAGCAGGAAGCACAGCAGACCGGTGGCGAGCGCCTCCTCGGCGACCCACCCCGCGCCCGTGGCCCCACACGGGTCGGACGTCCGGTCCCCGCGTGCGACGGCCTCGTCCAGGCGGTCGAGGACGTCCAGGCACTCGTCCCAGCCCCGGGCGATGAACGCCTCCGGGGTGTCGACGCCGGGCTGCTGCCACAGGGTGCCGAGCCAGCGCTCGTGGTAGACGCCGCGCTGGTCGCGGCAGCGGGCCCGCAGCGCGGCGGTCAGGTCGGACGGGGCCATGCCGTCGGCCAGCCACCGGACGGCGAACGCCGTCAGCTCGCTCGCCGCGAGCCCGGTCGGATGCCCGTGGGTGAGGGCCGCCTGGAGCTGCGACGCCCCGGCCCGCGTCTCCTCCGACAGCCCCGGGGCGAGGCCGACCGGCGCGACGCGCATGTTGGCGCCGCACCCCTTGGAACCCGCCACGGTGGCCTCCGCCCAGGGCTTCCCGGCGGCCAGGTTCTCGCACGCGCGCAGACAGGTGTTCCCGGGCGCGCGGTTGTTGTCCGGGCTGTTCAGCCAGTCGACGAAGCGCCGCCGCCACATCGGCGTGATCAGATCGGGGGTGAACGGAGGGTTCGCCAGGGCGTCCAGCAGCCCGAGCCCGACCGCGATCGCCATCTGGGTGTCGTCGGTGACGAGCGCCGGGTCGCCGTCGAGCCGCGCGGGGCCGTGCTCGCCGAACCGCCGGTGGATCTGCTTCATCGTGAGGAACTCGGTCGGCGCGCCCAGCGCGTCCCCGTACGCCAGCCCGAACATCGCCCCGCTCGCCCTTCTCATGGGCGGCATTCTCCCCTAACCCGTACAAGCATCGCGGTAGCCGCCGGGGGTCATGCCGTAGCAGCGGACGAACCAGCGCGTCAGATGGCTCTGGTCGGCGAAACCGGTGCGGGCCGCCACGTCCCCGATCGCGTCGCCCCCGGCGAGCAGGCGGCGCGCGGCGCGCAGGCGGAGCTGGCGCTGGTAGTCGCTCGGCGCCATCCCGTACTCCCGCCGGAACCCCCGGTACAGCGCGAACCGGCTGCACCCCGCGCAACCTGCGGGCGGCCGGCTAGTAAGGTCGGCCGCATGCCCGCTCGTACCCCCGCCTCGTCCCCGGTGAGAGAGCCCAGGCCACCGCG
>NZ_JBEZJP010000289.1:0-10549 GCF_040653175.1 Actinomadura sp. NPDC048032 | reverse complement strand
GTCATACACCACCTCCGTGGACGCAACCGCGAGCGGTGTAGTCCGGAAGGAAGATCTCCGACGGCGCCGCCGCCGTCCTGCTGATGTCGGAGGACAAGGCCCGGGCCCTCGGCCTGCGCCCGCGCGCCCGCATCCGCACGCAGGCCCTCGTCGGCGGCGAGCCGTACTACCACCTCGACGGCCCCGTGCAGTCGACCGAGCGGGTCCTGCGGCGCTCCGGCATGACCATGGGCGACATCGACATCACCGAGATCAACGAGGCGTTCGCGTCGATCGTGCTGTCCTGGGCGTCCGTCCACGAGCCCGACATGGACCGGGTCAACGTCAACGGCGGCGCCATCGCCCTCGGCCACCCCGTGGGCGCCACCGGCGCGCGGCTGATCACCACCGCGCTGCACGAGCTGGAGCGCCGCGACGCCGGGACCGCCCTGGTCACGATGTGTGCGGGCGGCGCCCTGTCCACCGCGACGATCCTCGAACGGATCTGACCGGCAGGCATCCTGGAGAGCAGGACAGGGCAGGACTCAGGGCCCCGGCCGCCGCGGCCGGGGCCTTCGAACCATGACAGGCGCGAAAGGCGGTCTCGGTGCAGCCGGAACCTGAGGACCTCGGCGGCGGGCTGTGGAGCGTCCCCGTCCCCATCCCGAACAACCCCCTCTCGTACACGCTGGTGTACGCGGTGGAGAGTCCCCGGGGCCCCGTCCTGATCGACGCGGGCTGGCAGCACGAGGACGCCTGGACGGCCCTGCGCGACGGGCTCGGCACGTTCGGGATCGACGTCGCCGACGTGTACGGCGTGGTCGTCACGCACTTCCACCCCGACCACGCGGGCCTCGCCGGGCGCGTCCGCGAGACGTCCGGCGCGTGGATCGCCATGCACCACTCCGACGCCGGGATCGTCCGGCTGTTCAACGAGGTCGGCCAGGGCGGGCGCCGCTCGTTCGAGCTCACCGCGCTGCGCCGCGCGGGCGCGGCCGAGTCGGACCTGACCGGGCCGACCCAGCAGACCCGCGTCTCGCCGCCCGCGATCCCCGACCGCGAGCTGTCCGACGGCGACCTGGTGGACGTCCCCGGCCGCCGGCTCCAGGCCGTCTGGACCCCCGGGCACACGCCCGGCCACATCTGCCTGCACCTGGAGGACGGCGACCGCATCTTCACCGGCGACCACGTCCTGCCGCGCATCACCCCGCACATCGGCCTCTACCCCTACGACACCCCGGACGTGGACCCGCTGAGCGACTTCCTCGGCTCGCTCGACAAGGTCTCCGCCATGGCCGTGGCCGAGGTCCTGCCCGCCCACCAGCACCGCTTCCGCGGGCTCGGGGACCGCGCCCGCGAGATCATCGCCCACCACGAGGAGCGGCTCGCGGAGGTGGCGGCGCTGCTGTCGCCCCGCCCCGTCACGCTGTGGGACCTCACCGCCGGCCTCACCTGGCGGCACCCGTGGTCCGAGATGGCCCAGCAGGCCCGCCGCATGGCCGCCGCCGAGGCCGCCGCCCATCTGCGCACCCTGGAGACCCGCGGCGTGGCCCGCCGCGAGGGCGCCGACGACCCCCTCCGGTACGTGCTGCGCTGACGTCCCCGATCCGCCGCCCGGTGTCGTCCGGGGACGTTAGTCTGCCCGCCGATGATCTCAGGAGGGGATGGCGGATGCGGGCGATGCCGGGGCAGGACGAGCTGCGCGGCGCGGTGGCGCTCGCGGCGGACGAGCCGGAGGAGGCACGCGCGCGTGTCCTGCGGACCGGCGGGCGGCAGCCCGCCGCCTCCCTGCCGGACTACTTCTCGGCCGCGGCGCTGGCGTTCGCGCGAGCGGGCCACGCCGAGCAGGCCGCGTTCTACCTGGGCAGGTCCGGCGAGGCGGAGGAGGCGAACGCGCGGCTGCTCGACCTGGCGCCCGACACGGCCCGGGCGCAGCGGGTGCTGGTGGAACTGGTCCCCCTGGGCGCGGTCACCGCGTCGGCGCTGCACGGCCATCTGAAGCGGCTCGCGCGGCACGACGACGCGGCGGCCGCCCACGCCTGGGCGCGGGAGGCGGTGTGCGCGTTCTTCGACGCGGGCGTCGTCCCGTACCCGAACGTCGTCGCGGACCTGCTTCCGGTGGCGCGGGCGGCGAGCGTGGGCGAGGCGGACGAGACCGACTTCGTCGCCGAGCGGCTGCTGCGCGGAGGGCTGCTGCCCCGGGCGCCGCTGCCGCTGTGGGAGGCCCTGGACGCGGCGCTGCGGCGCCTCGCGGAGACGCCCGAGCTGCTCGACCTGCTGATCGGGGCGCGGCCCGACGGCGAGCTGTACGCCGATCCCGGTCCGCGCGCCGAACACCATCGCCGCTGGCTGCTGCTGCTCGGGCTGGTCCGGGCCGGGCGGCGGCTGCCGCGTGACTGGTTCGCCGCCGCCGGACCGCAGCCCGCGAGCGAGCTGATGCGCCTGGCCGCGGACGCGGGCGACCGGCTGTTCCCCGCGCCGGGCCGGTGGTTCGACCCGGCCGCCGACCCGGTCGTCGGACGTCCCGCACCAGACCCCCTCGCCTTCACCCGCACGAAGGTCCAGGCTCCGCACTGGACCGGCGAGGACGACGCCCTCCCCCGGTTCCTCGCGCAGTTCGACGAAGGCGCCCCGAACGCGCGGGAGCGGCTGGACGCCTGCGTGCGGGAGCTCGGCCGGTACGACAACGTCGACTACCCGTCCCTGATGCGGGCGCTGTGGGCGCGGGGGACGGTCCGCCGAGCCCTCTCCGAGGACGTCGCACGGTGGCGGGAGGAGGGCGCGGCGGGCGACCTGCTCGGCCTGGAGGTCGCGCTGCCCCGGCTGGCGCCGCTGGCGGAGGCCGCGGCCGGAACCCCGGCCGCCGAAGCCCTGGCCGGCCTGGAGATCACCGATCCGGTCGGCGCGCTGTGGCGCGCGCTGCGGGCCGGGCTCCCCGAGGAACTGCGGTTCCCGGCCGTCGAGGGCTCGCCCGTCACCGTCGTCCTGCACGACGATCTGCTCACGCTCGGCGTCGCGGGAAAGCGCGTCGAGGTCCTCGGGCCCGCCGGGCCGGTCCATCGCGCCGACCTCCCCCACAGCACCGGCACCTACCCGTGGTACGACGGCGCCGGCTGCTACGTCTCGCGGCTGAACGGGAACCGCGCGGAGACCTACCGCGCACCCGACCCCGGACGGCTGGAAGTGCCCGCCGACGGGCAGTGGCGGTGGCCGCGGAGCCCCGCGGCGGTCGCCCTGACGTTCCCGGGCGCGACCGCGCCGACGCAGGTCATCCTGGACCGGGGGCTCCTGCGCCTGGTCGACGGCGAGGGCCGGACGACCCTCAGGATCCGGTACTCCCCGGCCCAGCGCGGCGACGCGGTCATGCCCCCGCCCGGCTTCTGGCCCCACCTGCCGGCCGCGGACCCCGAGGGCTCGGCGGCGCTGCGCGGCCTCACCCGCGACGGCGCGGTCCGCCTGGTGGACGCCGCCCTCGTCCACCGACGGGAGCTGGACGCCGAGCTCGGCCGCGTCCTCCCCGGAATCACCGACGCGCGGCTGCTGGAAGGCGTGGCGGAGCTGGTGCTGCGGGCCGCCGCGTGCCTGCTCGACGTGCTCCGCCTGCGGGACGCGCTCCGCCTGGCCCCGCCGGAGGGCCTGCCGGAGCGGATCCGCCCCGTCGGCGGCCTGCGGGCCGGGCGGCTGGGCTACCGCCGGCCGGCCGTCCGGTACCTCGCCGAGGTCCTCGTGGAGGCCGCCGAGACCGGGCCCGCCTACGACACGCCCCATCCGCTCGGCCGCATCGACCTGCCCACCGGCGCGCGGGGCGTGTACTTCGCGTTCGGGACGCTCGGCGGAGAGGCCCTGCTGGCCGCGCTGCCGTGGCGGGCCGCGTACCAGCGGGCCAAGGCCGCGGACCTGCTGGGCGCGTGGGGCGGCACGCCCTGGGGCGACGGCAGCGGCCGGTGGCGGCGGCTGTGGTTCGGCGCGCAGGCCACGCAGGACCCCGAGGGGCAGATCTGGCGGACGCCGAACGGCGCGATGGTGGTGCTCTCCTGGCAGGCCCGTCCGCACAGGGAGTCCTACGCCGTCGAGTACTCGCCGGACGCCGTCTTCCGCGACTTCACCTTCCCCGGCTGGCACCACCGGAATCCGCCCAAGCCGCAGGGCTGGGGCGGGGCGGACCGCATCGCGCGGTACCTGCGCCTGCTGGACGAGCGGGGCCCGGCCCCCTACGACGTGGCGGCCGTGCGGCGCCTGGCCGAGGGCACGGGGCTGCCGGTCTCCGCGGCCGCGTCCGCCGCCTACGGCTACCCGTTCACGGTCGGGCGCGAGAAGGAACTGGCCCGGCTCCCCGCGGACGTCGCCGCGCTCTACGCCGATCCCGAGACGGGCGAGCACGCCCGGGACACCTGGTCGTGGCAGCGCGACGAGGCGCTACGGCAGCCCCTGATGCCCGCGAACCCGGAGGACCTCTGGGTCACGGGCCTGGACGTGGACGCGGCCGTCGCGTGGTGGGACGCCGGGGGGCGCGAACTGGGGCTGTGATCCTCCGTTCCGGGTGCGACGCAGATCACTCTCACCGGCGGGACTCTTGATGAGACTGGAGTCTCATGTTAGAACCTGTTCTAGGTAAGTGCAGCAAGCAAGCGCTCACTGTGGCCTGCTCGCCTCGTGTGGTCTCCACCCCGGCACGAAGGATCCTCCATGGCACTCGCGACGTCCCCCCTCTCCGCCGCCCGGCCCTTCCGGGCACCCGAGATCGACATCATCGATCCGGGCGTCTACGAGCGCGGGGGGATCCCGCACCGCCAGTTCCAGTGGTTGCGCGACAACGACCCCGTCCACTGGCACCCGGATCCGAACGACGGGGTGCCGGGCTTCTGGGCCATCACGCGGCACGAGGACGTGGTGTCGGTGTCGCGGCGCGCCGACCCGTACTCCTCGCACGAGCGCACCTCGATGTTCGAGGAGTTCTCCAGCGACGACATCGCCATGTACGGGCAGATGATGCTCTTCCAGGACCCGCCGGACCACACCCGGCTGCGCTCCATGGTCAACAAGGGCTTCACCCCGCGGATGATCGGGCGGCTGGAGGGGCACATCCGCAAGATCTGCAACGAGCTGATCGACGAGGCGGCGCCGCTCGGCGAGTGCGACTTCGTCGAGCGGTTCGCCGCGCCGCTGCCGCTCTACACGATCTGCGAGCTGCTCGGCGCCCCGATGGAGGACCGGGAGAAGATCTTCCACTGGTCGAACAAGCTCGTCGCGTTCAACGACCCCGAGTTCATCGGGGGCCGCGAGGAGTCGACCCTGTGCGCCGCCGAGTTCGCCGAGTGGGGCGGGCAGCTCGCCGCCGCGCGCGAGTCCACGCCGCGCGACGACATCGTGACCAAGCTGCTGACGCCCGACGCCGACGGCAACCGGATCAGCCTGGAGGAGTTCCAGCTGTTCGTGATCATGCTGTCGATCGCGGGCAACGAGACCACCCGGACCGCCACCGCGGGCGGCATGATCGCCTTCTTCGAGCGGCCGGACCAGTGGGCCCGGCTGCGGGAGGACCGGAGCCTGCTGCCGACGGCGGTCGAGGAGATCGTCCGCTGGGTCAGCCCGATCAACCAGTTCCGCCGGACGGCCCTGGTCGACACCGAGATCGGCGGCAAGCAGATCAAGGCCGGCGACAAGGTCGTGATGTTCTACGGCTCCGCGAACCGCGACGAGCGCGCCTTCGACAACCCGTTCGCCTTCGACGTGGCGCGCGACCCGAACCCGCACATCGGCTTCGGCGGCGGCGGCCCGCACTACTGCCTCGGCACGCACCTCGCGCGCATGAACCTGCGGATCATCTTCGAGACGATCCTGGAGCGCATGCCCGACATCCGGCTCGCGGGCGAGCCGCGGCGCCTGCGGTCCAACTTCGTCAACGGCTACAAGGAGATCCCGGTGCGTTTCACGCCATCGGCCCCGCTGGGAGGTTGACGGCGCCCATCACTCCGGACGAGGAGGTTCGAGGCGATGACCACCACCCCCGACATCGAACTGGTCGACCCCGGCGCGTACGAGCACAGCGGCGTCCCGCACGGGCAGCTGGCATGGCTGCGCGAGCACGAGCCGGTGTACCGCCACCACGGCGATCCGGCCCTCGGCCACCCGCCGTTCTGGGCGGTCACCCGGCACGAGGACGTCGTGCACGTCTCGCGGCACCCGGAGCTCTTCTCGTCGTGGCAGCGGCTGGCGCTGTTCCACGAGACGCCGGACGACCAGCTCGTCCTGCAGCGGATGATGATGCTCAACCAGGACCCGCCGGAGCACTCGCGCAAGCGGAGCATCGTCAACCGGGGGTTCACCCCGCGCGCGATCGGCGCCCTGGAGCAGCACATCCGGGACATCTGCCGGCGCCTCGTGGCCGAGACCGCCGAGCGCGGGCCGGAGGCCGACTTCGTCCGCGACCTGGCGGCGCCGCTGCCGCTCTACGTGATCTGCGAGCTGCTCGGCGCCCCGCCCGAGGACCGGGAGAAGATCTTCCACTGGTCGAACACGCTGATCGGCGGCGACGACCCCGACTTCCAGCGCACGCCGGAGGAGGGCCAGCAGGCGGCGACCGAGCTGTACGCCTACGCCAACGAGCTGGCGGCGGCCCGGAGGGAGAACCCGCGCGAGGACATCGTCACCCGGCTGCTCCAGCCGGACGCCGACGGCGAGGTGCTGACCGGGGACGAGTTCGAGCTGTTCGTGCTGCTGCTGTCGGTCGCCGGGAACGAGACGACCCGGAACGCGGCCTCCGGCGGCATGCTCGCGCTCCTGGAGCACCCGGAGCAGTGGGAGCGGATGAGGGCCGACCCGTCGCTGGTCCGGACGGCGGCGGACGAGATCGTCCGCTGGGTCACCCCGGTCAACATGTTCCGGCGCACGGCCGTCCGGGACACCGAGATCGGCGGCCGGGCGATCGCCGAGGGCGACAAGGTCGTGGTGTTCTACTCCTCGGCCAACCGCGACGAGGCGGTGTTCGACGACCCGTACCGCTTCGACGTGGGCCGGGACCCGAACCCCCATCTGGGCTTCGGCGGCGGCGGTCCGCACTTCTGCCTGGGCTCCCATCTCGCCCGGCTTGAGCTGAGTGTGCTCTTCGGAACACTCTTGGACACCATGCCCAATATTGAACTCAACGGTAACGTTCGCAGGCTAAGGTCTAGTTTCATCAACGGCGTAAAGGAGATGCCGGTACGGGTGCGTCCGGCGTCCCTCGACTGACGGGAGTGGTGCGTGGGCAGGGGATGGCGTGGGTGAGGCAGGCGAGACGAGCGGTCCGCTGCGGGTGGCCCTGCTCTCGTACCGCAGCAAGCCGCACTGCGGCGGCCAGGGCGTCTACCTCCGGCACCTGACCCGGGAACTGGTCGACCTCGGGCACGCCGTGGAGGTCGTCTCCGGCCAGCCGTACCCGGAGCTCGACCGCGAGGAGATCACCCTCACCAAGCTGCCGAGCCTGGACCTGTACCGGGACGAGGACCCGTTCCGCACCCCGGCCCTCGGCGAGTTCCGCGACTGGCTGGACGTCCTGGAGTTCGCGCACATGAAGACCGGCGGCTTCCCCGAGCCGCTGACCTTCAGCCTGCGCGCGCTGCGGCTGCTGCGCGAACGCCGCCGCGACTTCGACGTCGTGCACGACAACCAGGTCCTCGGCGTCGGCAACCTCGGCATCTCCCGGCTGGGGCTGCCGCTGGTGACCAGCATCCACCACCCGATCAGCGTCGACCGGCGGATCGAGATCGAGGCCGCCCGCGGCCTCAAGCAGAAGCTCGGCAAGCGCCGCTGGTACGGGTTCGTCGGGATGCAGTCGCAGGTCTCGCGGCGCATCGGGCCCGTGCTGACGGTGTCGGAGTCCTCCAAGGTCGACATCGTCAAGGACTTCAAGGTCGACCCGCGCGACATCGAGATCCTGCCGCTCGGCGTCGACACCCGGATCTTCCACCCGCGCGGCGAGCGCGTCCCCGGCCGGATCGTGGCGATGGCCAGCGCCGACGCGCCGATCAAGGGCGTGGACGTGCTGCTGCGCGCGGTCGCCAAGGTCGCGACCGAGCGCGACGTCCACGTGGTCGTGGTCAGCCGGCCGCAGAAGGACGGCCCGACCGAGCGGCTCGTGCGCGAGCTCGCGCTCGGCGAGCGGGTCCGGTTCGTCAGCGGCATCAGCGACGGCGAGCTGGGCGAGCTGCTGGCGTCCGCGGAGACCGCCGTCGTGCCGTCGCGCTACGAGGGGTTCTCGCTGCCCGCCGTCGAGCACATGGCGTCCGGGACGCCGCTCGTGGCGAGCCGCGCCGGCGCCCTGCCCGAGGTCGTGGGCGACGCCGGGATCCTCGTCGCGCCGGGTGACGTGGAGGAACTGGCCGCGACCCTGCACCGCCTGCACGACTCCCCCGAGGAGCGTGCGCGGATGGGAGCCGCCGGCCTCGCGCGCGTCCAGGAGCGGTTCGCCTGGCCCGCCGTGGCGCAGGCCACCGTGGAGCACTACCGGGCCGCCATCACCCAGCAGAACTACCGGCGCCTAGCCGCGCGCAAGGGCAAGTGAGGGAGCGTCCCGCGGACGCCCTCTGATCGGAAGGAGCACGACCCTGCTGACCGTGGATTTCCAGCGGTTCCGCGTCTCCCCTGGAGACCGCGTCCTCGACATGGGATGCGGCGCCGGACGGCACGCCTTCGAGCTGTACCGACGGGGTGCGCACGTCGTGGCCTTCGACCAGGACGCCGGCGAGCTGTCCGGCGTCGACAAGATGTTCGGGGCGATGCGCCTCGAAGGCCAGGTGCCCGAGGACGCGACCGCCGAGACCGTGCAGGGCGACGCGCTGGACCTGCCGTTCCCCGACGACCACTTCGACGCGATCGTCGCGTCGGAGGTGCTGGAGCACATCCCCGACGACATGCGGGCGATGCGCGAGCTGCTGCGCGTCCTCAGGCCGGGCGGCAGGCTCGCCGTGACGGTGCCGAGCTGGCTGCCCGAGCGGGTCTGCTGGGCCCTGTCGGAGGACTACCACACCGCCCCCGGCGGGCACGTGCGGATCTACACCCGCGCGGAGCTGGAGGCCAAGCTGAAGTCGGTCGGCTTCCGGGTCGGCGGCCACCACCACGCGCACGGACTGCACGCCCCCTACTGGTGGATCAAGTGCGCGGTGGGGGTGGACAACGACGGCAACCCGCTGGCCAAGGCCTACCACCAGCTCCTCGTCTGGGACATCATGAAGCGGCCGCTCGCCACCCGGCTGGCCGAGCGCGTCATGAACCCGCTGATCGGCAAGAGCGTCGTCGTCTACTTCGCCAAGCCCGCCGCGCCGGACGCGCCGGCGGCCCCGGCCCGGGAGACGGCGGATGCGGTCTGAGACCGCCCCGCCCTCGGTTCCCGGAGTCCTGACCGCGGACGACGTCGTCGCCACGGCGCGGAGCATCGCGGCGCAGCAGGAGGCGTCCGGCGCGATCCCGTGGTTCTCGCCGACGCACGGGGTCCCCGGCCACGTGGACGCCTGGAACCACGTCGAGGCGGCGATGGCGCTGTCGGCCGCCGGGCTCGGCGCCGAGGCCAGGCGGGCCTACGAGTGGCTGCGCGGCGTCCAGCGCCCGGACGGGTCGTGGCCCGCGAAATGGGTGCTGGGCGAGGTCACCGAGCCGGGCGGGGAGTCCAACCACGCCGCCTACGTCGCGGTCGGCGTCTGGCACGAGCTGCTGACCACCGGGGACGAGGACTTCGCCCGGCGCATGTGGCCGGCGGTCCGGCGGGCGATCGACTTCACGCTCGGGCTGCAGACCGGGCGCGGCGAGATCATCTGGATCCGGCACGAGGGCGGCGAGCCGTCCGACCACGCGCTGCTGACCGGCTGCTCGTCGATCTACCAGTCGCTGCGCTGCGCGGTCGCGCTGGCCGAGCGGCTCGGCGAGCACCAGCCGGACTGGGAGCTCGCCGCCGACCAGCTCGGGCACGTGGTGGCCGCGCATCCGGAGGCGTTCGCCGACAAGAGCCGCTGGTCGATGGACTGGTACTACCCGGTGCTCGGCGGCCCCGTGCGCGGCGCGGACGCGGCGCGCCGCTTCGACGAGGCCTGGGACACCTTCGTGGTGCCGGGCCTCGGCTGCCGCTGCGTGTCCGACCAGCCGTGGGTGACGGCGGCGGAGAGCTGCGAGCTGGTGCTGGCGCTGGACGCCTCGGGCGACCGCGACCGCGCGCTGGAGCTGTTCACCACCGTCCAGCACCTCCGGCACGACGACGGCTCGTACTGGACGGGCTGGCAGTTCGAGAACGAGCGGCACTTCCCGGGGGACCGTTCCACCTACACGGCGGCGGCGGTGATCCTGGCGGCGGACGCGCTGGCGGACGCCTCCCCCGGCTCCCGGCTCTTCAAGGAGATCGCGGGACGGCCGCTCGGCCCGTCCGAGGCGTCCGACCCGCTGGCGTGCGGCTGCGCGCTCGTCGCGGCCGCCCACCGCGCCTGACCGGGCTTCCCCGGCCGCCCGGCCGCCCGGCTCCTCCGCGCCCAGCGCGGCGCCCGGCGGAACTGGCGCGAAGGCCGCCGGTTCCAAAGCCCCCTCCGGAAAGCGAAACACCCGTCCC
>NZ_JBEZJP010000288.1:0-10602 GCF_040653175.1 Actinomadura sp. NPDC048032 | reverse complement strand
GGCGAAGCGCCCGCAGTCCGGTGGGAGCACCGGGAGGCCCCATGGGCGAGCGAGTCGACCGAACGGAGAGCGACCGGGCGGGACGCGCCCGGCCCTGGGAGGGGACGGCCGGCCGGCGCGGTCCCGCGGAGCGGGCGCGATCGGCCTGGCTCAGGGGCGCGGTGGCGGCGGCACTGCTGGCCGGGGGGCTGACGGCCTGCGGGGACGGCGGCGGGGCGCCGAAGCTCACCTGGTACGTCAACCCCGACAACGGCGGCCAGGCGGCCATCGCGAAGTCCTGCACGCAGGCCGCGGGCGGCCGGTACCGGATCGGGACGTCCCTGCTGCCGAGCGACGCGACGCAGCAGCGCGAGCAGCTGATCAGGCGGCTGGCCGCCAAGGACTCCGGGCTCGACCTCATGAGCCTGGACCCGGTCTTCGTGGCGGAGGCCGCCAACGCCGGGTTCCTGCGCCCGTTCACCAGGAGCGAGGCCGCGCCGCTGACCGAGGGGGTGTTCTCCCCCGCGGTGCAGAGCTCGATGTGGGAGGGCAAGCTCTACGCGGCGCCCTTCTGGGCCAACACGCAGCTGCTCTGGTACCGCAAGTCGGTGGCGAAGAAGGCGGGCATCGACCCGAACGCGGCCGACTTCACCTGGGACAAGCTCATCGACGCGGCCGGTCGCACGAACACCACGATCGGCGTCCAGGGCAACCGGTACGAGGGCTACATGGTGTGGATCAACGCCCTGATCGCCTCGGCGGGGGGACGCGTCATCAGCGAGGCCGAGAAGGGCGACGACGCGAGCATCGACATCGACTCGCCGGCCGGCCGGCAGGCGGCGTCGATCATCCGGAGGCTCGCCCGGTCCGCCGCGGCGAGCCCGACGCTGTCCACCGACATCGAGGAGCAGTCCCGGGCGACGATCAACGGCGCGCGCGGCGGCTTCCTGCTCAACTGGGGCTACGTCTGGCGGGCCGAGAAGGGCGACGCCGACGCGGGCGCCATCGGCAAGAACATCGTCGGCGACCTCGGCTGGGCCCGCTACCCGCGGGTCGACCCGCGGCAGCCGAGCAGACCGCCGTTCGGGGGCATCGAGATCGGCGTGGGCGCCTACGGCAAGCACCAGAACCTGGCGGTGGACGCGGTCCGGTGCATCACCTCTCCGGCCAACATGAAGCGCTACATGCTCGACGAGGGCAACGTCGCGGCCCGCCCGGCGATCTACGACGATCCCGACATCCTCAAGGAGTTCCCGATGGCCCCGCTGATGCGGGACTCCATCGCTGCCGCCGCGGTCCGTCCGGCCACCCCCTACTACGCCGACCTGTCCGGCGCCGTCCAGAACCGCTGGCATCCGCCCGCCTCGGTGAACCCCGCGACGACGCCGCGCCGGTCCGCGGAGTTCGTCCGGGCGGTCCTGAGCGACCAGGCCCTGCTGTGAGGCAGGGCCGCCGCGAGGCCGGCGCCGCCGTGAGGGAAGCCTCGGAGAGAAAGGTGTCCGGATGACGTCCGCAGAAACGGCGCCGAAGCTCGGCCGCGCCGACGGCGCCCCCGCCCCCGCCCGCGCGGAGATCTCCGACCGCGGCCGCGCCGAGCGCAGGCTGGGGCTGCTGCTCTCGCTGCCCGCCGTGGTGGTGATGCTGCTGGTCACCGCGTATCCGCTGGTCAACGCCGTCTACCAGTCGCTGTTCAGCTACCGGATCACCGCACCCGAGGACCGGCGCTTCGTCGGGCTCGGCAACTACGCGACCGCGCTGTCGGACGCCCTGTTCTGGCAGACGGTGCTCACCACCCTGATCATCACCGTGGCCACGGTGGGGGTGGAGCTGGTCATCGGGTTCGCGCTCGCGATGGTGATGCACCGCGCCGTGTTCGGGCGGCGGACGGTGCGGACCGCGATCCTGCTGCCCTACGGGATCGTGACGGTCATCTCCGCGTTCGCCTGGAAGTACGCCTTCGACGTCCAGTCGGGGTTCGTCAACTCCTGGTTCGGGCTCGGCGACTTCGCCTGGTTCTCCGACCGCTGGGCGGCGCTGTTCGTGATCATCCTGTCGGAGATCTGGAAGACGACCCCGTTCGTGTCGCTGCTGCTGCTCGCCGGGCTGGCGCAGGTGCCGGCCGACCTCGGCGAGGCCGCGACGGTGGACGGCGCGACGGCGTGGCAGCGCCTCAGGCGGGTGACGATCCCGAACATGAAGGCCGCGATCCTCGTCGCGGTGCTGTTCCGGACGCTGGACGCGTGGCGGATCTTCGACAACGTGTTCATCATGACGTCCGGCCAGGAGAAGACCCAGGTGCTGTCGTTCCTGACCTACCAGCAGATCATCACCCGGACCGAGCTCGGCCTCGGCAACGCGGTCGGGGTGCTGCTGTTCCTGTCGGTGGTGCTGATCGCGGCCGTGTTCATCAAGGGGTTCCGCGTGGACCTGTCCCAGGTGCGAGGTGATCGCTGATGGAGTCGGCGCGTTCGAAGTCGCTGTGGATCGTCGCCTCGCTGCTGATCCTGGTGTGGACGGCGTTCCCGATCGTGTGGATCGTGATGCTGTCGTTCAAGCAGCCCAGCGAGATCGGCAACGTCCAGGGGTTCTTCCCCAAGACCTGGACGTGGGCCAACTACGAGACGGTCTTCAAGACCGACCTGTTCACCTCGGCGCTGATCAACTCGATCGGCATCTCGCTGATCGCCACGTTCGTCGGGGTGGTGTTCGCGACGCTGGTCGCCTACGCCATCGCGCGGCTGGAGTTCCCCGGCAAGCGGCTGATCCTGTCGTTCGCGCTCGCCATCGCGATGTTCCCCGTGGTGTCGCTGGTCGGGCCGCTGTTCGACCTGTGGCGCAACATCGGCCTGTACGACACCTGGCCGGGCCTGATCATCCCCTACATCTCGTTCGCGCTGCCGCTCGCCATCTGGACGCTGTCGGCGTTCTTCCGCGAGATCCCGTGGGAGATGGAGCAGGCCGCGCAGGTGGACGGGGCCACCTCCTGGCAGGCGTTCCGCAAGGTGATCGTCCCGCTGGCGGCGCCCGGCGTGTTCACCGCCGCGATCCTGACCTTCTTCTTCTGCTGGAACGACTTCGTCTTCGGGATCTCGCTGACCTCCACCGACCGGGCCAGGCCCGTCCCGGCGGCGCTGGCGTTCTTCACCGGGGAGTCCTACTTCGAGCAGCCCACCACCGCCATCTGCGCCGCCGCCGTCGTCGTCACGGTCCCGGTCGTGATCATCGTCCTGGCGTTCCAGCGCCGCATCGTGGCCGGGCTGACGTCCGGCGCCGTCAAAGGCTGAGAGGAAACCATGGCCGCCATCACCATGAAGAACATCGTCAAGCGGTACGGCGACGGTTTCCCGGCCGTGAACGACGTCTCCCTGGACGTGCGGGACGGCGAGTTCATGATCCTGGTCGGGCCGTCCGGCTGCGGCAAGTCCACGCTGCTGCGGATGATCGTCGGGCTGGAGGACATCACGTCCGGCGAGATGGTCATCGGCGACCGGGTCGTCAACAAGGTCGCCCCGCGGGAGCGGAACCTGTCGATGGTGTTCCAGAACTACGCGCTCTACCCGCATCTCAGCGTGTACGAGAACATCGCCTTCCCGCTCCGCCTCGCGAAGGTCGCCGACGACGAGGTGCGGCGGCGCGTGTCGGAGACCGCCGAGCTGCTGGAGCTGACCGAGCACCTGGACCGCAAGCCCGCGAACCTGTCCGGCGGGCAGCGGCAGCGGGTCGCGATGGGCCGCGCGATCGTCCGGCAGGCGGACGCGTTCCTGTTCGACGAGCCGCTGTCGAACCTGGACGCCAAGCTGCGCGGGCAGATGCGCACCGAGATCTCCCGGCTCCAGCGGCGCCTCGGCGTCACCACCGTGTACGTCACCCACGACCAGACCGAGGCGATGACGCTCGGCGACCGGGTCGCGGTGCTGCGCAGGGGCGTCCTGCAGCAGGTCGGGAGCCCGCGCGAGCTGTACGAGGAGCCGGTGAACCTGTTCGTCGCCGGGTTCATCGGGTCGCCGTCGATGAACTTCCTGCCCGCGTCCGTGGACCGCGCTGCGGACGGCGTGTTCCTGGAGACGCCGCTCGGACGGTTCGAGCTGCGCGACGCGCGCAAGGCGGCCGCGGTCGGCGACCGGTCGGTCGTGCTCGTCGGGATCCGCCCCGAGCACTTCGAGGACGCCTCGCTCGTCGGCGAGGAGAAGCAGGCGCGCGGCAGCCTCGTGCGCGTCCGGGTGGACGTGACCGAGTGGCTGGGCAACGAGCTGTACGCCTACGTCCCGTACGAGGCGCCCGAGGATCTCGCCGCCCAGCTGCGGGACCTGTCCCGGGAGCTCGACGGCGACCAGCTCCGGACCCAGGCGGTCGTGGCGCTGGACGCGGCCAGCATGATCGCGCCGGGGCGCGGGGCGGAGCTCTGGATCGACACGACGCGGGTGCACCTGTTCGACCCGGCCACCGGCGAGAACCTGACCCGCGACGAGGAGCGCGTCGCACAGCTCGACCGGCTCGCCGAGGAGTCGCGCGCCGCCCACCGGGAGGCGCAGCGCGAGCCGGCCGCCGGGACCGCGGGCGGGACGTCCGCGACCCGGCCCTGAGCCGTGCACTTCGTCTTCACCCCACCCGGCGAGTCGTCGGCCGGCCTGCTGGACCTGCCGTGGTCCGAGCCGCTCGACGCCTGGGACGACGAGCGGATCGTGGAGATCCGGCAGCGGGGCCTGTCGCGGCACACGGTCAGGTTCGTGTCCGAGGGCGGGGGCGTCTACGCGGTGAAGGAGCTGGACGCGCGGCTGGCGCGCCGGGAGTACCGGCTCCTGCGGCGGCTCCGCGAGCTCGGCCTGCCCGCCGTCGAGGTCGTCGGGGTGGTCGTGGACCGCCCGGAGCTGGACGCCGTCCTCGTCACCCGGTTCCTCGACCACTCCTCGTCCTACCGCGCGCTCTTCGCCAACGCGCGCTACGGCCACCCCACGGACCGGCTGCTGGACGCGCTGGTGGAGCTGCTCGTCCGGCTGCACCTGGCGGGCTTCATGTGGGGCGACTGCTCGCTGTCCAACGTCCTGTTCCGCATGGACGCCGGAGCGTTCGCCGCCTACCTGGTGGACGCGGAGACCGCCGAGCTGCACCCCTCCCTCACCGAGGGGCAGCGCGGCTACGACCTCTCCCTCGCCCGCGAGCGGATCGCCGGGGAGCTGTTCGACCTGGCGGCCGCGGGCACGCTCCCCCGCGAGGTCGACCCGATCGACGTCGCCGACGACACCGTCCGCCGCTACCGGGGGCTGTGGGACGAGCTGACCCGCGAGGAGGTCCTGCGTCCAGACGAGCAGCGCTACCGCATCGCCGAGCGCCTGCGCCGCATCAACTCCCTCGGCTTCGACGTGGACGAGGTGGAGCTGGTGGACGCGGGACCGTCCGGGGCCCGCCTGCGCGTCCGCACCCGTGTGGCCGAACCCGGCCATCACCGCCGCATCCTCATGGCCCGCACCGGGCTGGACGCGCAGGAGAACCAGGCCCGCCGTCTCCTCAACGACATCGCCGCCTACCGCGGCCACCTGGAGCGGGTGCGCGGCGGCCCGGTCCCCGAGGTGGTCGCGTCGAACCGGTGGCTGGCGGAGGTGTACGAGCCGGTCGTCACCGCGGTCCCGCCCGGTCTGCGCGACCGGCTGGACGACGTCGAACTGTTCCACGAGGTGCTCGAACACCGCTGGTTCCTGTCCGAGAAGGCGGGACGCGACGTCGGAACGTCGGCGGCGGCGCGCGACTACCTCACCTCCGTCCTGCCGGAGGTCCCCGAGGACCTGACAGAGACCGGTCGTCCTCCTGACACTTCCGGTTGATCTTTCTGGCACGATCGGGGGCATGTACGAGCGCTTCGCCCACGAGTACGCCGCCCATGCCGAGGACAGCTCCTACAACGCCCTCTACGACCGTCCCGCCGTGCTCGGCCTCGCGGGGGACGTGGCCGGCCTGACCGTCTTCGACGCCGCGTGCGGTCCCGGCCTCTACGCGCGGGAACTTCTCGACCGCGGCGCCCGCGTGGCCGGCTGCGACGTCAGCCCCACTCTCGTCGACATGGCCGTGAAACGCACCGGAGGCCGCGCCGACCTGCGCGTCCACGACCTGTCCACGCCCGTGGCCTGGATGCCGGACGCCTCCGTCGACCTGGTGGTGCTGGCGCTGGCGCTGCACTACTTCGACGACCGCGTCGCGCTGCTGGAGGAGTTCCGCCGCATGCTGGCCCCGGGCGGCGCCGTCGTCCTCTCGACGGAGCATCCGATGGCGGGATGGCTGCGCCTGGGCGGCTCCTACTTCCTCGAAGAGCCGGTGGAGGAGTCGCTGAGCCCCGAACGGGACTGGCCGATCCGGGCGTGGCGGCGCCCCCTGACGGCGATCTGCGCCGAGTTCCGCGCCGCCGGGTTCCTCATCGAGGAGCTTGTGGAGCCGCGGCCCGTCCCCGAGATGGCCGACCGCTACCCGGAGGACCACGCGAAGCTGGAGCACTCTCCCGCCTTCGTCGCCTTCCGCCTGGTCCCGTCGCGCTCCTGAACTCCCGCTGAGCTCCCCGCACAGGGCCCGGCCGGATCTCCCGGCCGGGCGTCTCGCCGTGCGTCCGGTTCGCCGGGCTATGCGGGCGTCTCGGTGATCTCCCAGCGCCCCACCTCGCGGTAGTCCGAGTCGTGGACGGCGGACCCGTCTCCCGGCCTCAACTCGTAGTGCCGGACGTTCCCGCCCCAGTACCGCAGGATCCGCCCCAGTTCGGCGACGGCGTCCTGCGCGACGGCGCCCTCACTCATGTCCACTTCAAGAACGAACTTCACGCGTCCGCCTCCCATCGATCAACGCCTTCAAGGGTGTCATTGAAACTCCCGGTGAGGCTTTGGCGGCCAAAGAGCTGCCTGGCGGCGGTCAACCCTCAACAGCGCTGCGGACCCCGCCGGATCGCGGGCCGAGGCCGAGGCGACGATGACCGTGATGATCGAATCTCTGCTGGCGGGGGGCTGACGATGGCGTGCCGGTCGTCGCGCTCCCGAACCCGGCGGCCGGGAGGCCGCGACCGCGCTGGCCGGACGGCTGCGCGCCGCGCCGGGCCCGGCGTACGCGGCGGCCCGGCTCGAACGGTACGCGGGCGTCAGCTGAGCTTCTTCACCAGGAGCTCGAACTCCAGGTCGTCGCGCTTGGGCAGGCCGAAGCGCTCGTCGCCGTAGGGGAACGGGCTCGTCTCGCCGGTCCGGGTGTAGCCGCGCCTGACGTACCAGGCGATCAGGTCCTCGCGCTGGCTGATCACCGTCATGCGCATCTCGGCCGCGCCCCACTGCTCGCGCGCCCGCCGCTCGGCCTCGCCCAGGACCCGGCGGCCGAGCCCGCCGCCCTGCTGGGACGGGCTGACGGCGAACATGCCGAAGTAGGCGTGCCCGCCGCGGTCCTCCAGCTGGCAGCAGGCCGTGAGCGCGCCGTCCGTCTCGGCCACCAGCATCACCGCGCGCGGGTCGTGCACCACGGCGGCCACGGCCTCCGGGTCCGTGCGCTGGCCGTCCAGAAGGTCGGCCTCGGTGGTCCAGCCGTCGCGGCTGGAGTCTCCGCGGTAGGCGCTCTCGACGAGCGCGACGAGGGCCGGGACGTCGTCCGCCTCGGCCGTCCGGAAGATCGGTTCCACGCTGTTCACCAGGTCCACGCTGTTCACCAGGTCGGGGCGGCCCGCGGGCTCGCGTCGTTCGTCGGGTGCGACTCTAGCCGGGCCGTGGTCCCGATCCGCACAGGGACGGCGGCTGTAACACGACGAGGCCCTCCCACCAAGAAGACCAAACAGCACATGGCGGGAGGCTCTTGGATGGGAGATGAGAAGTCGGCCGTGGACACGGATCCGGCGGACGTCACCGCGATCGGCCGTGATCCAGCGGCGCTGGAGGTCTTCTACCGGCGGCATGTCGCGGACGTGACCCGCTTCGTGGCCCGCCGGATCTCCGATCCTCACACGGTCGACGATCTGACCACCGAGGTGTTCCTGGCGGCGATCGACGCCGCCGGGCGCTACCAGGCCGGCCGGGGAAGCCCGCGGGCGTGGTTGCTGGGCATCGCCCGGAACGTGGTGGCCGCCGAGTGGCGGCGCCACGCCGGTGAACGCGACAAGGCGCGGCGGGCCGGGGGGCATCGCCATCTGGACGGTGACGACATCGTCCGGCTGGAAGAGCAGATCGACGCCCAGCGAGCGGCGCGCGGCCTGCACGCGAAGCTCTCCGTGCTGCCCGAGCGGCTGCGCAGCGTCATCGAGCTCGTCGATCTGGACGGCCTGAGCCTGGCCGAGGCGGCCGCGGCGCTGGGCATCCGCGACGGTGCCGCCCGGGTTCGACTGCACCGGGCCCGTAGGCGGCTGAAGGCCGCCTTCTCCGCGGACGACGCGGCATCCGCTCGGTCGACCGCCACTCCACCGTCCCCCTTGGCGAAGGGAGCCTCCTCATGAGCAGCATCTCCGGCGACGACACCCCGCTCGCGGGCTACCAGGAACGGCGGCTGGCCGAGCTGACCGCGGCGGTCGCCGCCAGAACGGAGCGGGACGCTCGCGCGTCGGCGGCCCGGCCGCCGCGGCGGCCGCGGGCGGTGCGCGGGCGACGGGCGTGGGGACTCGCGGCGGCGGCGTGCGCGGCGTGCGCGGTCGCCGGCGTTCTTCCGGTCTGGACAGGCGGCGCCCAGCCCGCCTACGCGGTGACCCGGGATCCGTCCGGCCTGGTCACCGTCGAGGTCACCGAGAAGACCCTGGACTCGCGCGACGCTGACGCGCTCTCGCGGGAACTGCGCTCGCTGGGCGTGCCGGCGGTCGTGTACTCCATCCCTGAGGGCCAGGTGTGCCCGCAGCCCCATGCCAGGCAGGTCGACCTCCCGCCGAACGTGTACGACATGCCGGACGGCCTCTACACCGTGCCGAGCGATCTCCCGCGGCCGGGCGGCGGCTGGAAGATGACGATCAACCCGGGCCACTTCGAGCGCGGCCAGTTCATGATCTGGACGCTGACCACCTCCGGTGTCTACGACCAGGACGGCCGGCGCACCGGATCCGGGACGTCGGTCGGCACCTACCTGGTCAGCGGACGAGCCGTTCCGTGCCGCAACCGGCCGGCCCCCGAGGTCCCGGCACCGCGGCCACCGGCCGGAAGGAAGGACGGCAGGACGGTCCTCATCACCGACACCGGCGGCTACGTCTCCTTCGCGGACTCGAACTGACCGTCGAGGTCGACGCGGCAGCCGGGGCCCAGCGGACGGGTGATCGTCCAGTGGCGGCGGAAGCGGCACCTGGCCATCTTCCAGCGGCCGTCCTCGACCACGTACTCGTCGTCGTACTCGCCGGTGCTCACCGACTCGGTGCCGTCCTCCAGGTTCACCTGGCGGAACTTGAGCGTCCAGCGTCCCGACGCGCGCGTCCCGTCGTGGACGGTGATGTCCGGGTGCGTCGCGTGGTGCATGTCGAGGACGGCGCTCCGGCCGTCGACCTTCCGGAGCGCGATCGCCTCGAAGACCCTGACCATGCCCTCCGCGTCGTCGAACGCGCCCAGCCGGCCGTAGTCGATCGAGGCGCCCGAGGCGATGAAGCAGGTGCGGAACCCGTCGGGGTCCTTGGCGTCGCAGGCCCGCAGGTAGCGGTGCTTGAGCGCCTTGATCTCCTCGATGGCCTCCAGCCGGGCGACGCGCGCGGCGAGGTCGGGACTCGGGAGTTGTGACCTCGGGAGTCGTGACATGGTGGCCCGACCCTCGCCGACGGGACGGCCGCCCGTCCAACCGCCGTCCCGGTGACCGGGAGGGCGGAGCGCCGCGCCGCGCGCGAGGCCTCAGGATCGTCCCTGGCGGAGGGAGGACCCGGGATGAGCTTCCGCGAGCGCCACCACATGCTGGACGCGGGTGACGTCACCCTTCACGCGGTCGAGCAGGGCGACGGTCTCCCGGTGGTGATGTGCCATGGTTTCCCGGGCCTCTGGTTCAGCTGGCGGCGGCAGCTCCCGGCTCTGGCCGCGGCGGGATACCGGGCCATCGCCCTCGACATGCGCGGATACGGGCGCAGCGGCCGCCCGCCTTCGCCGCGGGCCTACGACCGGCGGCACACCGTCGCCGACATGGTCGGTGTCCTGGACGCCCTGGACATCAACGAGGCCGTCTTCGCGGGCCACGACTTCGGGGCCGCTCTCGTCTGGGACCTCCCTCAATGGGCCCCCGGACGGGTCAAGGCGCTGATGCAGTTGAGCGTGCCGCGCATGCCAGTCTCGAAGCGTCCTCCCACCGAGCTGTACGCGCGCATGGCCGAACAGCACTTCGTGCACGTGCACTACTTCCAGGAGGAGGGGCCTGCGGACGAGGAGTTGGGGGCCGAACCAGACCGCTTCCTGGCGAACGTCTTCTGGGCGCTCAGCGGCGGTTACCGGTACCTCGACATCTGGCAGCACCCGAGCGAAGGCAACGGATACCTCGATGTGCTCCCCGAAGCCCCGCCCCTTCCATGGCCGTGGCTGTCGCAGGACGAGTTCGCCTTCTACGCCGACGAGTTCCGCCGGACGGGCTTCACCGGTGGCCTCAACTGGTATCGGGCGAGCCGGAGAAGGTCGCCCACAGCAGGAGCGCCCCCAGGATGCCGCCGGCGAACTGGGCGGCCCAGTAGCC
>NZ_JBEZJP010000287.1:0-10603 GCF_040653175.1 Actinomadura sp. NPDC048032 | reverse complement strand
GCGAACGCGACGTAGAAGTCGAGGTCGGCGAGGTCGAAACCGGTCAGCTCGGCGTACCGTCCGGCGAACTCGCGGCGCGTGAGGAAGCCGGGCGCGGAGGTGATCGTGGCGCCGACCGGGAGCTGCTCGGCGTCGGCCGCCTCGGCCCAGTAGACGAGCGTCAGCCCGAGGTCGGACAGCGGGTCGCCGAGCGTCGACATCTCCCAGTCCACGACGGCCGCGATCTCCGGGCGAGGCTCCAGCCGGGCGAGCGCGTTGTCGAGCCGGAAGTCGCCGTGCACCAGGCGGGCCGGGGCGTCGGCCGGCAGCCGTTCGGCCAGCCGCGCGACGAGGCGGTCGTACTCGGGCAGGTCATGGGCGTTTCCCGTGGCGCGGACGGCCTCCTGCGAGGAGTCCCACTGCTTGCCCCAGCGCTTGAGCTGGCGCTCCATGTAGCCGCTCGGACGCCCGAAGTCCCCCAACCCGACGGCCCGCACGTCGACCGTGTGGATCGCGGCGAGCGCCTCGGCCAGCGCGTCGCTGAGGCCGCGCGCCTGCTCGGGGGTGATGCCGGCGGCGTCCTCCCGGGTGCGCAGGACGCGTCCCTCGACGAAGTCCATGAGGTAGAAGCGGGCGCCGATGACGTCCTCGTCGTCGCAGAAGGCCAGCGCCGCCGGCACCGGCACCGCCGTCCCGCGGCCGAGCGCCGACAGCACGCGGTACTCGCGGCCCATGTCGTGCGCCGTCGGCAGGACGTGGCCGAGCGGCGGCCGGCGCAGCACGACGCGGCGGCCCCCGTCCAGCGCGATGCCGTACGTGAGGTTCGACCGCCCGCCCGCGATCAGGTCGATCGCGCTGATCCGTCCCGATCCGGGCAGCTCACGGGCCAGCCAGGCCGCCAGCCGGGGGACGTCGATACCGGGCACCCCGGCGGGCAGTTCTGCGTCAACGGTCATGACGCCCTATTAGAACGTGGCTCGGTCAGGGCTGTGAACCCCACCCCCGTACCGCCGTCCGGTCCGTGAGACCCCGGCCACTTCCGGCCGACTTGCGACCGCGTGTAATCCGATCTTCGAGGTCGACGCTGACCTGCGCGAACGCGGCGACCCTCAGCCCCTCTTTCCCCCAGGGTGAGCAAGTCGACCGAACTCCCGGGAGGAAAAAGGTGACACAAGGTGGAATGCTCGGACACGCGGGGTGCCCGTCTGCCGCCACACCTGATCGAACCCGGTTGAGGCGTCGTCAGCCGTCATCCCGCCACGACGCGGCGAGCCGTACCTACGAGTCTCGCCGGACCAAGAGAAGTAACTGGGACCACTCGGGGGTCAAACCGCCCGATTGGGGGGGAACGCACCGTGGCAGACGCATGGCTGCCAAGAGCCGGCCGCATGCCGGCACCGAACGACGGCGGAGCGTTGCGGGGAGGTGCTCCCCGCGTCGTCTGGTGCGCCGAGGAGCACGACCCGCACACCGTCTCCGCGCGCTCGGTGGCCGCCGACCTGCTGAAGGAGAACCGCCCGGCCCACCTCGTGTGGCACCCGGGAACCGGTGAGATCGTCCAGCTCCTGCCCATCACCCGCGCGGCCCGGCTGCTCGGCGGCGCGCTCGGGCGGGAGGGCCGCGTCTGCGCGCAGATCATGGTG
Source organism: Actinomadura sp. NPDC048032 (assembly GCF_040653175.1). NCBI lineage: Bacteria > Bacillati > Actinomycetota > Actinomycetes > Streptosporangiales > Thermomonosporaceae > Actinomadura > Actinomadura sp. NPDC048032. Next base: position 8,981 of record NZ_JBEZJP010000287.1, on the reverse strand, counting down.
GTGGGCCAGTCGCGGTCGCCGTTCACCGGCTCGCCGCTCACCGGCGTCGAGGCGATCGTCCAGTGGCTGGACGCGTGGGGCGTCGCCCGCCGCTGGCCCGCCGGCCCCCCGCTGCCGTCGCCGCAGTCGTACCACGCGCAGCGCAGCCGCAAGGACTGGGCCCGCGGCGGGCACTACGGCGCGTCCCAGGTGCCGCTGCTGGACCGTCCCGACCCCGGCGGCATCGACGTCCGGCGCATCACCGGGCCCGACACCCCGGTCGCCCCCGTCCCCAAGCCCCGCCTCCCCGGCGCCCCCGCCGGCCCCCGGCTGGTCACGCCGCGTCCCCGCACGCCCGAGGCCCTCCGTCCGGCGCCGAGCGAGACGCCGGCCGCGCGCCCCGGCCCGCTGCACCCCGCGTCGGAGCCCGTCCCGGTCGGGCCCCTGTCCAACTGACGGCGCTACCCGGCGAGCGTCCGGACGATCTCGCACCCCTTGCGCAGCTCGGCCGGGGTCGCGGCCGAGCCGTAACCGATCACGAGCCCGGACGCGCCCACGGGACCCATGTGGTGGCGGTTCAGCGTCTCCACCACGACGCCGCGCCGGGCCGCCTCGTCCACGACCCGCGCGGCCACCGCCTCCGGGACGTCCACCACCAGGTGCAGGCCGGCCGTGTCGCCGCGCAGCGGCAGGCCGTCCAGCGCCTGCACCACCACCTCGCGGCGCCGCGCGTACTCCCCGCGCATCCGGCGGACGTACCTGTCCAGGTCACCCCGTTCCAGGAGGAGCCTCAGCGCGTCCTGCGGCACCACGGCGGTGCGGTCGTTCAGCTCCTCCCTCCGGAGCGCCACCTCCGCCACCAGGTCGGGACGGCCCCCCAGCCAGCCGACGCCCATGTCCGCAGTGAGGATCTTGGCGGTCGTGCCCAGATAGACGACGACATCCGGGTCCAGACCGTAGAGCGCTGGCAGAGGGGCGACGTCGTAGCGGAACTCTCCGTCGTAGTCGTCCTCGGCGATGAGCGCCCCGTTGCGCCTCGCCCATGCCAGCAGAGCCTGCCTCCGCGGAACGGGCAGCACGCCCCCCATCGGGAACTGGTGCGACGGCGTCGTATAGACAAGGCGCAGGTCATCGGGCAGAGCATCGACGACGAGGCCGTGCTCGTCCACAGGACACGGAACGAGCTCCGCACCCCGTCCCCTCAGAACCGCCCGCGCCCTGCCGTAGCCGGGCTCCTCCACACCCACCCGGTCACCAGGACGAAGGACGGTCGCGGCAAGCAGATCGAGCCCGTTCGTCGCCCCCCGCGTGACAAGAAGGCCGTCCACAGGGCAGGCCACACCACGACTACGCCTGATGTAGTCGACCAGGGCCTGCCGTAGGCCGAGCGAACCATGCGGATCCTGACGCTGCTGCGGCGGCATGCCCGCAGCGAGCCGCCACGCCCTGCGCCACGCGGGCGTGTCCAGTGCCCCGACCCACGCAAGACCTGGCCTCAGGTCAATCTCGCCAGGGGCCGCCGCCCTCCGCGCCGGTTTCATCGTCAGCCGTGGCCTCGGCATAGGCGAGGCAGCCACACCCTCCGTCACGTACGTGCCGGACCCATGGCGCCCTTCCAGCCAGCCCTCCGCGTAGAGCTGCTCATACGCCTCCGTCACGACCGTCCGGCTGACGCCCAGCAAACCGGCCAGAGCCCTACTGGACGGAAGCCGTTCGCCCGCGGCGAGCCGTCCCTCACCCATGGCGGAACGCAACTGCGCGACAAGCTGCGCGCTCATCGGCTCCGGAGCGTCCCGCTCCACGGAAAGAGGCAGATCGATCGACAAAGTGGTCACCTGCTATACGCGCCAAGTGGCCATACCCGCCAGGCCACTCGCCTCCTAGCGTAAACGGACATGAACCCACTCTCCTCAACCGCCCGCACCCGTCTCGGCCGCCTTCCGGAACGCTCCAGCACCGACAGGACCGTCCTCTACGAGATCCTCGACGACGGCCTGATCTGCCACCTCGGCCTCGTCGTGGACGGCTCCCCCCGCGTCATCCCCACCGGCTACGGCCGCCTGGACGACACCCTCTACCTGCACGGATCCACCGGCGCGAGCAGCCTCAGGGCCGGACCGTCCCAGGACGTCTGCGTCACCGTCACCCACCTCGACGGCCTCGTCCTCGCCCGCTCCCTGTTCCACCACTCCATCAACTACCGCAGCGCCGTCGTCTACGGCACACCCCGCCTCGTCGACGACCCTGAAGAGAAGCTGACCGGCCTCCGCGTCATCACCGAGCAACTGACCCCCGGCCAGTGGGACGTGGCCCGCCGGCCCAACCGCAAGGAACTGGCCGGCGTCTCCGTCCTGGCGCTCCCCCTGGACGAGGCCTCCGTGAAGGTGCGGCAGGGCCCTCCCGGAGACGAGGAAGAGGACTACGCCCTCGACATCTGGGCCGGCGTCGTCCCCGTCACCCAGACCTTCGGCGTTCCAGCCCCCGACCCCCTCCTCCGTCCCGGCATCCCCGTTCCAGGACATATCGCCCAGCGCGTGACCTCCTAAATCGATCGCCCGCGATGCCCCGCGCAGTCGTTCATGGCCGTAGGGTGAGTCCATGAACGAGCGGCTGGTCTGGATCGACTGCGAGATGACGGGACTCGACCTGCGCGACGACGCGCTCATCGAGATAGCCGCACTGGTCACCGACAGCGAGCTCAACATCCTCGACGAGGGCGTCGACGTGGTCATCAAACCGCCGCCGGAGTCCATCACCCAGATGACCAAGGTCGTCCGCGACATGCACACCACGTCGGGCCTCCTGGAGGCCCTCCCCGGCGGCGTCACCCTCGCCGAGGCCGAGGACGTCGTCCTCAAGTACATCCGGGGCCACGTGAAGGACGCCAAGAAGGCCCCCCTGTGCGGCAACTCCATCGCGACCGACCGCTCCTTCCTCGCCCGCGACATGCCGGCCCTCGACGCCCACCTGCACTACCGCATGGTCGACGTCTCCTCGATCAAGGAACTGGCCCGGCGCTGGTACCCCCGCGTCTACTTCGCCAGCCCCGAGAAGAAGGGCGGCCACCGCGCCCTGGCCGACATCACCGAGAGCATCCAGGAACTGCGCTACTACCGCGCCGCCGTCTTCGTCCAGCCCCCCGGCCCCGACTCCGACACGGCCCGCTCCATCGCCTCCCAGGTCGCCTCCGGCTGACCCACCCCGAAGAAGCCGCTACACTACTGGGAGCCGGGAGCGATCCCGGCCACGGTGGGTGTAGCTCAGCTGGCAGAGCACTTGGTTGTGGTCCAAGATGTCGGGGGTTCAAGTCCCCTCACTCACCCCACTCCGCGGGGCCTGGTCGTCCGAGACGATCAGGCCTCGACGTTGTTACGGTCTCGATAAGGCCTCCATCTGCGCGGTTCATCGACTCTCGAAGATCATGTGGTTATGCTCCGACCCTAGAAATGTCAACGACACGCCAAGGGCGACGGATGAGTGTCGACGAGACGGCTCCGCTGCGCGTACTCGTGGTGGACGGCGACGCCCGGTGCAGGGCTGACGTGATCTCCGTGCTGGACGGCAGCGACGAGTTCCAGGTCGTCGCCGACACCCCCGATCCCGCCGCGGCGGTCTCCCTGGCGGAACGCCTGCGTCCCGACATCGTCCTGCTGGACACGGTGGCCGCCGGTCATGCGCTGCCGCTCAGCACGTCCTCGCGGGTGTTCGTGCTCGCCTCCGACGACCAGCCCGGCGTCGAGGCCGCTCTCCGCGCCGGCGCCTGCGGGCACCTCGTCCCGGGGTCGTTCACGGCCCACGACCTCGTCCGCGGCGTCCGCCACGCGTCCCGCACCACCCTCGGGCTGTCCGCCCGCGAGTCCGAGGTCATGGACCTCATCGCCACCGGCCGCTCCAACGGCGAGATCGCCCGCCAGCTCTTCCTCAGCGAGAAGACGGTCAAGAACCACGTCAACCGGATCTACGCGAAGCTCGGCGTCGGCTCCCGCGCCACCGCGATAGCCCTGTGGCGGGGCATGATGAGCGTCCTTCCGGCCCGTGAGTAAACCGATTCGCACTGGTCCGCAGGGCCTGATACTGTTCTTCCTGTCGCGAGGGACCCCGGCCCACCGCCGAGGCCCGTACGACAGGCGCCGTTAGCTCAATTGGCAGAGCAGCGGACTCTTAATCCGCGGGTTCGGGGTTCAAGTCCCTGACGGCGCACCCGCTACCACCAGCGACGATCTCCTTACTGGGAGTCGTCGCTGTTGTCGTATGAGGCCGAGCCGCGCCCGTCACCCTGCACGAGCGGTTCGGCTCTTTGAGGGCGTCCAGCGCCTTGGCCGCCTGCTTGTGATCCCTTTCGGGTCCGGACGCCGCATGGTTGGTCAGTCGCCTTTTCCACATCGCGCGTCAACACCAGGGGAGCCGAAAAGCGCTCCTTTCGCACTCGGTGTTTCGCGTTGGCGGTGGACGGACCTCAACCGCAGCGGATGCCGCGAACCGGGCTTCGCCGACGGCGGGGGCGGGACGTGGCGGGGTGGTGACGGATGGCTGCGGACGCCTCCGCTCTGATCAACCAGACGCTATTGTCTTTTTGACAGAGGAGGTGTGCCGTGAGACCCCTGGAGGCGTCCGATCCCCGCCAGATCGGGCATTACCGAATGCTCGCCCAGCTCGGCCGCGGAGGCATGGGACGGGTCCTGCTCGGCAGCGGGCCGGACGGGCGGCTGGCCGCGGTCAAGCTGGTCGACGAGCAGTTCGTGCACGACGACGGGTTCCGCGGCCGGTTCCGCCGCGAGGTCCGCGCCTCCCGCCGGGTCGCCGGGGCCTACACGGCGGCGGTGATCGACGCCGACTCCGAGGCGGCCGAGCCCTGGCTGGCGTCGGTGTACGTTCCGGGTCCCTCGCTGCACGAGGTCGTCGCCGCGGCCGGTCCGCTGGCGGCCGGGCCGGCGCTCCGGCTGGCCGCCGGGCTCGCGTCCGCGCTGACCGAGGTGCACCGCGCCGGGCTGGTGCACCGCGACCTGAAGCCGTCCAACGTGCTGCTCACCGAGGACGGCCTGCGAGTGATCGACTTCGGTATCGCGCGGGCCGTCGAGGGCGATGACGGCACCCAGCTCACCCGCACCGGCGCGCTGGTCGGCACGCCCGGCTTCATGTCCCCGGAGCAGGCCCTGGGGCGGGACCTGACCACCGCCAGCGACGTCTTCTCCCTGGGCTCGACGCTGGTGTACGCCTGCACCGGCCAGGGCCCGTTCCACGCGCGGAGCACTCCGCAGACCCTGCAGAACGTGATCCACGCCGATCCCGTGCTGGGCGATCTGCCGGACCGGATCCGCGAGATCGTTTCTGCCTGCCTGGCCAAGGACCCGGCCGCACGGCCGGTGCCCGCCGAGCTGCTGCGGTGGATCGGCGAGGTCCCGCCGTCCGCGCGACCCTGGCCGGACGCGGTGCACGCCACGATCGCGCGGCAGGGCACCGAGGTCGCCTGGCTGCTCCAAGCCCCGCAGGCCCCGCCGCCGCACGTCCCGGCAGGACCGGCGCCCACACCCACGGCCGTCGCGCCGGCGCCGGGCAGGAGGCGGTTCCTGCTGATGGCGGGCGGCGGCGCCCTCGGCCTCGCCGCGCTCGGCGGCGCCGCCGCCTGGGCGCTGCGCGGTGACGACGAGCCGGCGTCCGGCAAGAAGAGCGTGTCCGGCGGGAGCGGCGGTACGGACGCGAAGCCGCTGGCGGTCTTGGAAGGTCACGCCGGTTCCGTGCACCACGCCGAGTTCGACCGCGCGGGTGCTCTCCTCGTTACCGCCGGGGAGGACGGCACCGTGCGGCTGTGGGACGCCAGGACCCGGCGGCCGTCCGGCCAGCCGCTCAAGATCGCCCCCAAGTCGGCCCTCAAGGCCACGTTCGACAAGGCCGGGCGGTTGCTGCTCACCGCCAGCATGGACGGCGGCGTCAAGGTGTGGGACGTGCAGACCCGCCAGCAGGTCGGCGCGACCCTCGGCATCCCCATGTTCGACTTCTCCGACGATCCGGCCCCGGTGAGCGACGTGGCCTTCAGCCCGGCCGGGGACCGGCTGGCGGCCATCGGATCCCACCTGAAGGTGTGGGACACCGAGTCCCGCAAGGAGGTGAGCGGGCTCACCTTCGACAAGGCGAACATCATGTCGTTCATCGCGTTCAGCGGGGACGGGAAGCTGCTGGCCTTCACCGAGCGGGATCTGGTGCGGGTGCTGGACGTGAGTTCCCGCGAGGTGGTCGGGCAGCCCCTGCGCGGGCACACCGTCCAGATCACGAAGGCGGATATGAGCCCGGACGGCCGGACGCTGGCGACCGGGGGCGCCGACACGACCGTGCGGCTGTGGGACGTCCAGCGGACGGCTCCGCTCGGTGAGGTGGTGCCCGCGAGCGACCACGCCCCGCAGGGCATGGCGTTCAGCGGGGACGGACGGCTGCTGGCCACCGTCGGCAACGACTCCACCCTGCGGTTGTGGGACGTCGCCGGGCGCAAGGAGGTCGGGAAGCCGATCAACCTCCCGGGCAAGGCCTCCGCCGTGGCGTTCAGCCCGGACGGGAAGGTCCTCGCCGTCGGCGGCGACGAGAAGGTGTGGCTCTACGACGTCGCCGGCCGCACCCGCGCCTGAACCGCCGGTGAGCGAGGTGACCATGCGACCGCTCGCCGCGTCCGACCCGGAGCGGGTCGGGCACTACCGGATGCTCGGCGAGCTCGGCCGCGGCGGGATGGGCCGGGTGCTGCTGGGGTCCGCGCCCGACGGGCGGCCGGTGGCGGTGAAGCTCATGCACGCCCGGCTGGCCGGCGCCCCCGGCTTCCGGGAGCGGTTCCGCGCCGAGGTGGCGGCCACCCGCAGCGTGTCCGGCGCGTACACGGCCGCCGTGCTCGACGCGGACGCCGACGCGCCGACGCCGTGGCTGGCGTCGGTGTACGTGCCGGGGCCGTCGCTGCGGGACGCGGTCCGGGCGGCCGGGCCGCTGCCGGAGCCGGCGGTGCTGCGGCTGGCGGCCGGGCTCACGGCCGCCCTCGTGGAGATCCACCGGGCCGGGCTGGTGCACCGGGACCTCAAACCGTCCAACGTGCTGCTGGCCGCCGACGCCCCGAAGGTGATCGACTTCGGGGTCGCGCGGGCGGCCGAGAGCGACGGCGACGGGCAGACCGGCGTCCTGGCCGGGACGCCCGGGTACATGTCGCCGGAACAGGCCGAGGGAGGGTCGGCGACCGCGGCCGGCGACGTCTTCTCGCTGGGGGCGGTGCTGGTGTACGCCTGCACCGGCCGCGGGCCCTTCGACGGGCCCGGACCGGCGCAGGCGCTCTACAACGTCGTGCACGCCGAGCCCGATCTGTCCGGCGTGCCGGACCGGCTCCGTCCGGCCGTCGCGGCGTGCCTGGCCAAGGACCCGGCCCGCCGGCCGGACCCCGCCCGGCTCGCGGCGATGCTCGGCGCGGTCGCCCCGGCCGCGCAGCCGTGGCCGCCCGCGGTGCAGCGGATGATCGACGAGCGGCGGGCCTGGATCGGCTGGACGCCCAATCCGGAACCCGCGGCGACCCTGGCCTACACGCGCCGCCCCCGCTTCGGCCCGTCCACCGCCCTCGGCTCCCGGCGCGGCGTGCTGGCGGCGTGCGCGGCGGTGGCCACGACCCTGGTGGTCGCGGCCCTCGTGGCGACGGTCCTGGTGGTGGCGCCGTGGTCGGAATCGGCCGCCCGAAGCGACCCCGCCGCGCACCGGTCCACGGCCCCGCCGCCGAGCCGATCACTGCGCGGGCACACCGCGTCCGTGCGCGACCTGATTTTCACCCCGGACGGCCGGACTCTGGCCAGCGCCAGCGACGACGCCACGGTACGGCTCTGGAACGTCGCGGACGGGAAGCAGCGCCGCGCGCCCCTCGACCACCCCGACGGCGTCAACGCGCTGGCGATGAGCCACGGCGGCAGCACCCTGTACACCGCGGGCGACGACGGCCGCCTCCGCCTCTTCCCGGTGTCGGGCAAGGGCGAGCCGGGCGACCTCGACATCGATCTCGGGCCCCTGACGTCCCTGGCCCTGAGCCCGGACGACCGCGTCCTGGCCACCAGCAACACCGACCAGTCCGTGCGGCTGTGGGACCTGGACGACGGGAAGGTGGGCCCGCTCCTGGGGACCGAGGCAGGCAACGTGCAGGCCCTGGCGTTCGCCCCGGACAGCCGGATGCTGGCCATCGGCACGACCGGCACCGAGCAGGACCCCAAGACCGGGAACACTCGTGGTGTGGCGCAACTGTGGGAGGTCTACGACCGCAAGAAGCTCAGCGAGAACCTGTCCGGCCACGACTCCTGGGTAGAGGACGTGGCGTTCAGCCCCGACGGGCAGACGCTGGCGACGGCGGGCGGTGAGACCGTCCGCCTGTGGGACGTGGCCCGGACCCAGCAGAAGGGCACTCCGTTCCAGTGCGACGGCCGCTGCAACACGACGGTGTTCAGCCCGAACGGCCGCATCCTCGCCGCCGGAGGCTCGGGAGGGACCGTCCGGCTCTGGGACGTGACCCGCCACCGGCAGCTGGGCCCCACGCTCACCGGGCATGGCGGCGCCGTCTTCAGCGTGTGCTTCAGCCCGGACGGCCGAACCCTCGCCACCGCCGGCGAGGACGGCACCATCCACCTATGGCAAGCCCCCACCTAGCCTGAGGGAGGGCGTAGTCCGCATCCCAGAGGGCGATGACGGCGCCGTGCGTGTCCCGGCTGAGCTGGAGGCGGATCTCCTTGTGCGGCGTCTGCCGGGCCGCGTTAGTGACAATTTCCGAGACGACGAGACGTTGTCGAGAATGTGGAAATAGTTTAATTGCGGATGCGCGCGCCCATAAGAGTGCACTCAAAACCCAAAGTGAAGTCGACACGTGCCCCGCAGACTTCTCGCTAACCTCGCTGGCCGGGTGTGGCCCCTGCCCTACAGACAGGCCGCGTTCGCCGGCGCGGGCGGTGCGCCCGGCGCGGTGCATGTAGTCCTTGTGGTCGGCGGGCGGGTCGACGTGCATCACC